>PSRF01000413.1 GCA_003175865.1 Blastocatellia bacterium | reverse complement strand
AACCCAGAGCTGCGGATGGTTGGCGTCGCCGCCGCCATTCTCGCTTACGACATAAAGGTTGCCGTCGCGGTCCATCGTCACACCCTCGTGCGTCTGGCCAGCAACGCTGAGCGGATTGCCTGGGTCGGAGACGATCGTTAAGGTGCTGTAGATGTTTCCGGAGCGATCGATATTGACGATCTGGCCTGACTCCTGGCTCAGGATTAGCAAATGGGTGTAATCCGGATTCCCATTCAAAGAGGGAAGATTTGAAAGTGCAAAGACATCTGAAAAGTCCACAAGGTTGGCGAGAGCAGGATCAAATAGATTGGTTGAACCCGTTGTTGAGGGCGAACCATTTGTCGCTGTGCCCGAGGGAAAATTGATGTTCGTTTGGAAAACGGATTCCGGGTCCTTTTCCTTCACGAAAATGAATCCGTTACTGCCGGGTACGTTCGTCGAGGGGTCATACGAAACGCCTTCAAGCCCAATGTTTCCGATCGTAGTGCCGAGCTTAACGGTTTGCACGTCGGTTTTATGAAGAATGCCTCCCGCAACATACGTGAATAAGTTGGCCTGCCGGTCCCGTTCCTCGACGATGACGAACTTTCCACTCCCCACATAAGTAACGCCTTCCGTATCGTAAAAGTCAGTGCCTTGGGGGCTGGGTCCAGGGGCTAAGGTCATCGAGTCAATCAAATGTCCGTCGGTTTTGGACACTTGAACGACTGATGTTCCACCATCCCCGACCACGAACAGAGTGTCGGTGTCCCAGTCATAAGTAACTGCCGAGGCTTCCTGAGCCAGCAGGCTATTCGGTGGATGATTAGTTCGGGTTGGTTCTGGCAAATCGAAGCGGCCTACGCGTAGGTAAGTACCGAGATCTACCGACGTAGGTGGCGGTGTTGGAGTGAAGACCGTCTTTGCGACGCTTCTTGCTTTGATCGCTGCCACGGGTCGAACGAAAATAGCTGAGACGGTGCTCAGAATAATTGCAGAGATCGCTAGCCACACAAATAGTTTACTGGGCAATTTGCTCACGGTTTTTCTCCTCGAATGAAGACGTGTACCGAGTAATAACTTGTTTTCGGAGTGATGGAACGGTGGGGGAGTTTAAGAAATTGATATTAAATCTTTGAGAAGTTTAGGTAGCAACGGTATGAACAGTTTGAAGGTTATCGATACGAGCTTTAGTGATGGAATCTCTAAGCAACTCTTGAACGAGCGGAGAAACTCCCACAGTTCTCCGCTCGAGGGCCGCATGTAGCACCGGCCCGCTTCTGCCCAAGGAGGGCAGAAGATACAGATGCGACGCTTGCTGCCGATCTGCGTAAAGTGATTACGCAGTTGGCTGTCCGCTTGAAGCGAAATGCTTTTTCTGTGGGAGGTTAAAGACCTAGAGAAGTGGTCCAAGCGACTTATAGCACGGGAACTTCAAATTCTGACAAAAAAAATTTAAGTAGCACATCTTCGCCGAGCCGAAGAGTGGGCTTCGGCGCTCGACGTAGTTATAACTCCGCTACTTCACAAAAAACCTTTATTGCGCCGTTTGGGTTCGTAAGCTTCGCGAACATTTGCTGATAATTCTCCAAACCACGTACCGGATGTGTCAGCAGCTGCGATAGCCAACCGGGATATTCGGCTTCAGCCTGGGCCAAGTCTCTGACGCCGATCTCAAAGTATTCACGATTAGCGTTTACGGTGCCCACCATTACTTTGTTACCAAGTACAAATTCCAGATTGATCCGGTCGGCAGGGACTTCGATTTTCCTATCGCCGCCAGTAACGCTTGACAAGACCAACACGCCATTCTTTCCAAGCGCTTGCATGCTGTCGAAGACAACGGGTGAGAAACCGGTTGCTTCGAAAATGAGATCGAACGGTCCGTATTTCTTTGCGCCCTCGAGAATTGAGAGTTCTTCTGTTGATTGGTAGGTGGCGCCAATGGACTCGATCAGATCTGAATTGAGATAGGGTTTTGGTGTCTTGCCAAAAGTTGTGACTTGTAGCCCGCGCAGTCGAAGCACCAGAGTGGCAAGTAAACCAATTGTTCCTGCCCCAATGACTGCCGCGCGTCTCGGCTTCCAAACCTTTAGCCGACGCTGGATCTCGTAAGCTTGTGCGATTCCTTTCTCAACGACAGTCGTCGGCTCAAGCAGGACACCAACTTCCTTTAGCCCTTGTGGTATTTTCACGATGAATTCCACGTCGTCGACGTAGTACTCACTCATATACCCATGACGCAGGTTGATTCCGCGTTCGAAGTACGTGTCATCGGTTGTCATGTCGTTCGTACCGATTAAGTCGTAGATGCTTGAACCTGGTCTGCGTACGGTTGCCACTACGTAATCGCCCGGTCTTACTTCAGTCACATTTGGACCAACTGCTTCGACCTTGCCAAAACTCTCATGGCCGATGATCAGGAAATCGCAACCTGGAGGAGCTTGGCCGTAGTCGGCCGCGTTAATCTCTTTGTCCGTTCCATCAACACCAACGCGGAGTACCCGCACTAGCACACCTCGTCCATTGGGAATGTCGCTCACTTTCGGTGTGGGTAATTCCGTCAAGTGAACAGTGTTTGGTACGCCTGGTTTGACTGCGATCGCTTTCATGATGCTCCTTTGAATTTAGGTGCCGCCGCTCAGCTAGCTGACATCGCTAGCTGTGATTGAATGCCGATGCGGGCGAGCGTAGATAAGACGCGCGTTGGTTCTCCGAGATCGCTCCAACCAACATCGCCCACTCTTAAGACTGTTAAATCGTCTGGACGCTTCGCCAACACTTCATGTGAGAAGTCGCTGTCTTGAATCGCCGAATAGACAAGACGCTTGGCGCGTTGTTCGTTCGGGGTTTCGAAGGTGTGACTAATCTTTGAAAATTGTGAATACATGTGCGGCAAGGCGCTGCTGGTCATCTTCAGTAGAGCACTGACATGACCGACGATTACGAAACTGTTCCATAGGCAACCACGTTCCAGCAGCGTTTTTGCAAGCTTCGAATCAGGCTTCTCCCAGAATCGACAGACTTTGGTTATCGAACCTGTTGCGCCTGCAAGTATCGAGCGCTGAGGCTCGATCCATCCGTATTCGGTTTCCGGTCCGGTTGGTGTGATCCCTAATAGCACTACGTCTGTACGCGCTGAGTTGACTGCGTAGAACGCGCTTTCGACGTGTGACATGAATTCTTCGTCGTCAGCGAAATAATGGTCTGACGGAAACAGCGCGACGAGAGCGCCAGGTGACTTGGTTGCAACGCGCATTAGAGCGTAGAGAATGGCCGGCGCGGTACCTTTGTTCTCAGGTTGCTCAAGAATCAAATCTGACGAAACTGACTGTGTGAGCGATTCATAAAACCGGCGATGCTTTTGGGTGAAAACGAACATCGTGCGACTCGGCGAGACTGACAACGCAACGCGTGATCTCGTTTGATCGAGTAGCGTGCTGCCTCCAATTAAAGGCACAAATTGTTTTGGTCGATTGTCGCCGGTGATCGCTCGAGTCATAGATTGCAAACGTGTGCCATCACCACCGGCAAGAATCACCGCCCACCGTTCGGTTGTCTGATCGGTTGTAGTTCTCGGGCGAAACCGCCTTATCTTTTTTGAACTTGCGACCATGTGCTCAGGTTTCCTTCTAAATGATTCGCCAAAACAATCATGAGTCGCAGGTGAGGCGTAGATCCTTACAAAGCGAATTCAAAAATCGCGACACCGTGAAATAGATAGATACCACCTGCTTAAGCAGCGTGGAGGTTCAAGTTCTCGCTACGACCTGGTAGCTGTACTCGCAGATACCACCTGCTTCAGCAGCGTGGAGCTTCAACTTCTCGCTCTTACCAACGGCACAAGTAACGTCTGGACCGCTAGCGGGTTTCCTTTCGTGTTGTGGCGAGAAGTTGAGACTCCACGCTGCTGAAGCAGGTGGTATCTCTGTTCGTTTCAGGCTGCGTGTTGTAGCGAGAAGTTGAAGCTCCACACTGCTGAAGCAGGTGGTGTCCAGATTATTTTCACAGCTTTCGCTTTGCGGGGATTTGCTCAACGGGACGAACTACTGCCTATAGAGAGCGATTGAACTATCCCCACACGGGTGGGTTTTGCCTTACCGTTCGTTGCTTACTCGCCGGTTTGTTGCAACAACTTCGCCACCAGACCGGTCCATCCGGTTTGATGACTGGCACCGATACCTGATCCATTGTCACCGTGGAAGTATTCATGGAAGGGAATCAAGTCGCGCCAATTAGGATCCGACTGAAACTTTTCTACATCGCCGAAAACAGGACGTCTCTGTTCCGTGTCTTTCAAGAATATTCGCGACAGTCGTTTCGAGATTTCTCCTGCTACTTCCCAGAGAGTCAACATCTCACCCGAACCAACCGGGCACTCCACTTTGAAGTCTTCGCCAAAATAGTGATGAAACCTTTGCAGCGATTCGACTAGGAGATAATTTAGAGGAAACCAGATAGGTCCACGCCAGTTTGAATTGCCACCAAATAATCCGGTGCTGGATTCACCAGGCTCATAATCTACACGGTGTGTCGTGCCATTAATCTGAAGGACGTAGGGATTCTCTTTGTGGAAACGTGAGACAGCTCTGATGCCGAAGGGTGACAGAAACTCTTTCTCGTCGAGCATCAATCGCAATACGCTACGCAGTTGATCCTGAGTCACTGTTGAGAGTAACCGGCGCTCGGCGTGTCCAGGGGTGCGCATGCAGGCAACATTCTGTGTCAGATCAGGTCGATTGCTAATAAACCATTCCATGCGTCGTTTGAAACCAGGTAAGCGGTCCAGCAGCTCTGGTTCCAGAGTCTCGACAGCGAACAATGGAATCAAACCGACCATCGAGCGAACCTTCAGTGGGAATGGCCTGCCTTGAGAGAGATGAAGCACGTCGTAGAAGAACCCGTCCTGGTCGTCCCACAGTCTGATTTCATCGTCGCCACGATTATTCATTGCCCGCGCAATGTAGAGAAAGTGTTCCCAGAATTTGCTCGCGACATCTTCATAACACGGCTCTTCTTTCGCCAATTCCATGGCGATTGCTAATAGATTGAGCGCGTACATTGCCATCCAGCTAGTTCCATCAGATTGAGCAATGTGTCCACCGGTTGGTAGTGGCGCGCTGCGATCAAAGACACCGATGTTGTCGAGACCAAGGAAACCACCCTGGAAGATATTCATCCCATCCGCATCTTTTCGATTGACCCACCAGGTGAAGTTCAACAGGAGTTTGTGGAACACGCGCTTCAGAAACAGCGTGTCCCCGACTCCATGAAGCTTCTTATCAATTTTATAAACGCGCCACGTTGCCCAGGCCTGAACTGGTGGATTCACATCACTGAAGGACCACTCATAAGCTGGCAATTGACCGTTAGGATGCATGTACCACTCACGCAGCATCAATAGGAGTTGCTCTTTAGCGAACTCTGAATCCACTAACGCCAACGGAACACAATGAAACGCGAGATCCCACGCCGCATACCATGGATATTCCCATTTATCCGGCATTGAGATGACGTCTGCGTTGTACAGGTGTTTCCATTCGTGGTTTCGCCCTTCCATACGTTCCGTGGGTGGTTTGGGAGTTCCTGGATCACCGTCGAGCCATTGTTCAATGACATAGTGATAGAACTGCTTGGACCAAAGCATACCGGCGAAGGCTTGCCGCATTACTAGTTGAGCGTCATCAGAGAGGTGTTTAGGAATAACAGTTTGGTAAAACTCATTAGCTTCGTGAATTCGAGAATTGAAAGTTTTGTCAAACCCAGCAAAGGCAACGTCACGCTTCTTAAAGTTCTGATTCGTCAATCGCAGACGGACGGTGACAGTCTGGCCCGCCGGAATAGTTAACTTGTAATTGGCAGCGGCTTTGGTTCCAGTTTTGCCGGGATTAACTGCCTGAGTATTTCCATGAACGATGTAATCATTTATGCCGTCCTTCACGTAGGACGAACCATTAGTAGAATTAAAGAGACGTTGGGTGTTGGTATCGTTCTCGGTGAAGAGCAACTCAGGTGTGCCATCACAACAAAGCCACCGTTGGCCCAAGTCACTAACTTCGAGTTCAACTACACCTTCCTCAATCTGGCGTAGGTTGGGTTTTGTACTTCCGTTTTGATTCCAGGACCATGTGTTTCTAAACCAGACTGTTGGCAATAGATTGAGCGACGCCTCCTCTGGTCCGCGATTAGTGGCGGTGATCTTGATAAGTATGTCTTCAACATCAGCCTTCGCATACTCAACCAAGACATCGAAGTAGCGATCGTCATCAAAGATACTTGTCTCGACTAGTTCAAACTCGGACTCGAGTTTTCCACGTTGCCGATTTGCCTCAACCAACTTTTCGTAAGGAAACTCTCCCTGCGGATATTTGTACAGATACTTCATGTACGAGTGAGTTGGCGTTGAATCGAGATAAAAGTAGTACTCTTTGACATCCTCACCATGATTACCCTCGCTGCCAGTCAAGCCGAAGAGTCGTTCCTTCAAAATTGGATCGCGCTCATTCCAAAGAGCGAGGGCGAAACATATCAGCTGATGGCGATCAGAAATTCCTGCAATGCCGTCCTCGTTCCAACGGTAAGCTCGTGACCGTGCTTGGTCGTGCGGAAAGTAGTTCCAGGCTGAACCTGAGGCACTATAGTCTTCACGTACAGTGCCCCAGGCGCGTTCACTGAGATAAGGCCCCCACCGCTTCCAATGCCTGGTCCGATTGCGAGCTTCCTCTAATCGTGCGTGTTCAGCGGTTTGTTTCCGCTTTTTGTTAGTGTCTGTTTCCATGGGTAATTTCACTTCTACGTACTGAGACTACCTGTTCATCGATTGCATTGAATCATCCATCAACGGTGCAGTGCCGAAATTGACGCTGAAGCGTTTGCACCAGATAGTCACCGAGCGGTACTTCGCCAGATCAGTATTTGCTGGGAGATCGTAATTCTGATCGCCGATATTTCCCTTAAGAGAACCAATGTCGACAAAGCCTGCCTTGGTCACACTGTCGTTGTCCGTCGCGTCATTGGCTGCAACGAGATAGACGTGTACATCTGGGCCATTTGACGTTGCGAAATTTGTTAGACGGAGGGTCTTCTTTCCATCCGCGAACTGAAACACTTCGGCCGTGCCTTTTGTTTCGTGCGCGCCGCTATGAAACTGACCCTTCGCGAGTTTGTTGCTTGCCGCCGAAGCAGTCGGAAACTGTTCGTTGACCTTCTGATTAATAAATAGCCGCTCCGGGCGGAACGCGTACCAGGCACCGATTCCAAGAACCGCTACGACGACTAACAACACCGACTTCTTTGACATGATTAAGATCTCCTCTCAACGACTAGTTATCTTTAGTGAGCACACCTCCAGCCGACAGATTCATGAATCTGCTAGGGTGCTTTAACGAGGTCGACGCAATTTCCTTTACGGCGTCGATTACCTCAATGCCTATTCGTCGTAGAAGCATGCGAATCCTTACACTCGATTTATGCCACTACTGCTCGATAGGGAAGTCGATCGGGTCTTTTTAGGTGATCAAATTGCTGAACCCCCCGGCAGGGGTGTCATGTTTATAGCCACTGAGCATTGAGGCTTCGCACTCCTAAAGGAGTGCAATGCTCGTACAGACGGTGCTATAAACATGCCACTCCTACGGAGTGAGCCGGACGTAAAGCAACAGTTCAATGGATCGGCTCTGAGCGCGCTTCGAATAACTGATTTTCGGTCTTCAATCAGCCCTGATCGTTATTTATGATTAGATCGACAGATTTGCGAGGTTGATCGCGGTCCATGTGGAGCCGTTGAGCAGGGAAGTATATGGTTTCATATGACCGTATTGTCTCAGCTCGTGGCAATCCCTCTTGTTGTCTTTTGATCGCACGAGCTAGTGCCGTACGAAACGAACAATCCACCCAGATTGCCAGGTCAAACAGCAAACGGTATTCGCGCTTAAATAAGAAAATTCCTTCCACCAAAGCGATACTTACGTTTGCGAACCGCTGATTGCGTTTCTGGTATTCCGTTGCGTTCTCTTCCGCAAAGTAAACAACAACGTCGATGGACTTGTTATCGCGAAGCGGCAACAGTAGTTCGGTGAAGAAATCATCGAACCTAATTGCGTTGTTGTAAAAATGCTCTCCGGCATTGATGCTGCTAAAGCGTTTACGCGGCAGGTTCAGCCAACCATCTACATTGATGTTAGCAATATTGATTGTATGTTGAGCGATCCGAGTCTCGAGTTGTTTAGTGATGTAACCCTTGCCGCTCGCGTCAATGCCGCTTATCCCGACCAGCAAGCCGCGATCACGCGAGGTGCGCTTTCGTTGCTCAATGATTCTTTCAGCTACATGGTCCAGATCAACCGTTTTCATGACAATATTTTTTCAAGGTCGCACGCCGGCGATGTTGAGTCGTATCCGATACAACCCGGACCGAGCACACAGATAAAGTGTCTTGCCATCCTGATCGCCCCACGCAAAGTTGTGCGCATGCTTCGGTGTAATGATTGTCCCGAGGTGCTTGCCTTCAGGTGAGATCACCCACAGACCACCAGGCCCAGACACATACAGATTTCCCTTTTGATCGACCTTAATTCCATCAATACCATCTTCGCCTGGCGCATTCGTGAAATCGAAGAAGAGCGTTCCATTTTTCAGTGTCCCGTCCGGCTGCACGTCGTAACGCATGATTGCCTTGTGTCTATCGCCGATCTCACTCACCGGTTCGTCTTCTTTCCGTAACTCCTGACCAGTTAGTGAACGTGGCCAGTTACCGACATAAAGGTATTTTTCATCCGGCGATAGAGCAATTCCGTTTGGTCCAGTAAAATCTTTGCTCACAAGTTGCAACTTGCCCTTGTAAATCGAGTAGACACCACTGAACGACAATTGCTTACGCGGATCATTGAAGAACTTCGGAAAACCAAACGGCGGATCGGTGAAAAAGAGTGTGCCGTCTGATCGATAAACGAGGTCGTTGGGACTGTTAAGCCGCTTTCCTTGATAACTATCTGCCAATACTGTTTGCTCTCCGTTACTCTCATCCCGGACAATTCGATGGTTGCCGTGTTGATTGATTGTCAGGCGACTTTGCGGATCGAGCGTGAGCCCGTTTGAACCAGGTTGACCATACTCCGCGATGTCTGCGCCTGAATATCCACTCGGTGTGCGAAACAGTTCGAGTCTTCCGTCTTGATTGCCGTTTGGTGTGTACCGATAGATCGTGTTTGCATTCGGATCGCTAAATAACAGGTAGCCTCCGTCTTTATTGATCCAAATCGGACCTTCGGTAAACTTGAATCCGTCAGCGAGCTTAAAGACTTTCGGGTTAGGTCCAACAATTTCATCCATAGTTGGATCATTGCGGACAACTTCGACATTCACTTCGCTTGGCGTCAACGC
>PSRF01000175.1 GCA_003175865.1 Blastocatellia bacterium | reverse complement strand
GGCGCGAACTCAGGTCGACCAAGTAAGTCCAGACTTCCGCCGAGTGCGCGCAATTCCACGCCGGCATACCCGAGGCGTATCGCCGTTTCAATTACTTGCCCAAGCTCCCAATTCGGACAACCTAAAGTTGAAAAAGCCAGCTTCATTTACGTTCTGTCGCTTTTCGAGCTATTTCTTCACTCGCGACAATTGCCGGAGCCTTGCCGATCTCACCATCGCGGCTTTGCTTTCGTTGCGGAAAGGCCATGCCTTTCCGGAGCACGAAGAAATTTTCGGCGGCTCTGCCGCTGAGGCGGAGCCTCAGAATCCGAGTAGAAGCTAACGGAAAGCCGGAGGCTTTCCGCAAGGAAAGCGGCAAAGCCGCGATAGCCCCATATATCGCGAGAGCCATATATACGAGAGCCCTATATATAAAGGACACGCTTACGGCGTGTACTCATATGCTCCGATGTCAATCGCTCCAAACACAGGTCGCGCCTGCGCTGTTCCCACCGCTAAAGCCGTGTGTAATGGGGGTACAAAGGCCGGCGGGAACAATGGATTGATAAAAGGATGTCCCGGCGGGCTTGTTGGAGCACCATTGCCGGCGTCAACGAGGGGGCTACTCGCAATGGGACTCACATCATAAGTGTTGATATCAGTGAAGCCAGGGTTCGTTCCGAACAATGTCCCAGTCCACGCAGTTGGAATCAATGCAGATCCAGTCGGCACCCAATTGTTCGTACCTGTACTTACACGTCCTGCAACCCACCTAACACGTGTCTCTAATACAACCTTGTCGATTGGCGCACCGCCAACACGGAAGAACACGTTGTTATGCATCTCCAGGCTTTCAATTCCTTCGAAGATCTCAACGCCAGGACTTGTTTGACCCTGGCGGAGGATGAACGTGTTGTTTACAAAGCGATACCGACCATTGGTATGACCGGTACCATCACCACCAACGCGAGCCATCCTCGTTCCCTGTGTTGGAACATGTTGGAAGACATTCCCAACGACATCCGAATCCTCTCGGGCTGTATCCGTTGAAACGTTCTTGTTTCCATGCGGATCAGGACCAATCAACTCAATCTCACCGTAGAAACCTCCAGAAACCCAGTTGTAGTAAATCTCGTTGCGTTCCGCTCGACTCTTAATGTTGTTCCCACCATTTTGATCGTGCAGATAGCAGTACTGCATACGGAAAACAGAACCAGGATGGGCAAATTCGTCGGTTGCCATATAAACCGGATGTTGTCCTGTGCCGTTGCCGCAGTGATAAACTTCAACGTACTCCATCAGCAGTGAACCTGAATCAGTGTCGGCTCCCAAGATCCCATGGGCCGGGCAATCATGGACCACACAATCCCGCAAGTTAATGTCATCGGCGTGATGATAAATCCCTCGAAAGCTACCACCAGTAACGTCGAAGCCTTCAAATACGTAGTGATCTGACAAGCGAAACTCTACTGTGTTTGTTCCACCTGAAATCACCGGTCTCAACCCGTTTACACGGATACCGTGAATCGTGATTTTGTTTACCGAGGTACCGGCTCTCGTGAAGATCAAGTCACCAGGATACGTCGCATTTCCGTCGACCTCGACGATATCTCCCGGATTAAGCAGCGGTGCAACATCCTGCAATTTGGTATACGGCCGAGTTGGACCAACTTGATACGTGATCGAATATGCTGTGCTACAGCAAACAACAACCAGGAACAAAATAACTATGAGGTGTCTCATGGAGTCTCCCTTCTATGCGAGGGCCAAATGCTGTTTCCTAAGCGAGGCGCTTCGAGATCAGTCAGACGAACCTACTCGCCACTATTTCGCACTCTGCTTCGCAATCGCCTGCGCGAGTTTATAGCGAGCACGTTCGTAATCATTTCCAGCTTCGGAAAAACCGATGGCCGGACCTGAGTCGGAAAAAACACGGGGGACCACTGATTGGAGAACTTCGTTAACCAGAGAATCGAGTTTCAACTTTTTCGCGAGCGTGAGATATTGGTGGTCCTGCAGACCACGACGAAGGTTCGCAAGTTGAACGGTTGAGATCGGTCCAGCTATTCCACGATCTTCTTGCGGGTGAAGTTTGTCTTCGCCTGGATAAATAAGGACGCCATCGCCATTTATGTAGCCCTGATCATTAATCGGTTTATTTGGTTGACCACGATTATCGAATGTAATTGGATTTGCCCAAACGTTTTGCTTCCGTTCACCTACCTTTTGTCGGTTGTGCTGCCAATGCACTCCCTGCCAGTAGAAGTAATTATCAACACCGTGTTTGAAGCATGCCCAGATAGTTGCGCGTGCGTCTGTGGCCGGCGTGTCGATCACGATCGCACCTGCCGCTGGACGGCCTCCGTTGTAGATCCAATACTTGTGTCCTCGACGACGTTCTTCCTCGGCACGTTTGATTTCGTACCCAAGTGGACCAGTGTCCCAGATGTCGATCGCGCCATCGAGCTCCTTTACATAATGCTTTGTTACAAATGTAGGAAGCGTTTTTCCTACGCCAGGATTGGAGTGAATATTGTCGGCGAGTTGCCGAATGTATTTGTACTGCGATGGTCCAGGTTCATCAGGTAAATACAGAAACGTTAGTGCGTTGGGAAAGTTATGCTGAAGAAAGGTTACCCAGGTGTCGGCTTCCCGCCATGCACTCTGTCGGTCATCGAACAGTTTTCCTGGCCCGTAAAACGTGCGCGGTATAATTTGATTTCCGACATTCTCGCCGGGCCCTTCGTATCCTTGAGCTCTGGAAAAGGCAGTTCCGTCAAATCGCGCCCGTGACGTTTCAACTTCACCTTGATCGTAGCCATGCACCAACTCAATGCGCTGACGATGTGCGAAGCGATGGTACTCAACGTCGAGATTCCTACCTTGATACAATTGTGGTTGCAGACTCTCGTAATACACCATTGCCTGCATACTGTTCTGATCAGGAAGAGTGAAATCGAAAAGCCCTAACTCAATGGGAATCGTATGCTTCTTACCATCCGCACTAACAGTTACTGTTCCGGTGTAGATCCCTGCGGGCAAACTGCGGTCGGTATAAATCTCGATCCAGACTGCCTGATTGAATCGGGCGGGCACGTTCAACGGAAACCCGCCACGACCCGCGGTTGCATTCTCAGGAACCAACTGGACCGGTTTCCAACCGGTAGGATCCTTCGGAGCTGCGGGGGATCCTGGCTGATAAACCCATTGAGCATGAGATGCCGTTTCTACGTTCATGTAGTTAACGGAAAAAATCTCAATCGGCCGCTTTTCGTAGAGTGTGGGATCGAGCTGAGGTGCCAGGTATCTAATCTCACCAGTTCCACCTGATTGGCGCAGTTCCGGCAAAGCAACCGAGAGTCTTGCGATTCCATTCTGGTCAGCCTCTACGATAACTTGAAACGCGATAATCTCGTTGCGTGCTCCAAAGATCTTGATCGTCTTGCCATCCCAGGCGGAGTTTGAGTTCTTGTTCGCATTGTTCACATCATCGCGCTCAATTTTTTCCCCATCATTAACGGCCCAAATCGCGCGCACCGAGGCAGCCGATGGCAGCGCAAAAATAAAGTAAATAACTAACAACAGTGCCATGGACCAACTTTGCCTGACGCTCACATTCTCAAAGAACGTGATTGACAGCCCGTCTCTGTTACAAATCTTCTTATGCACTTCTGCGGCTTTGCCGCCCTCCTTTGCGGAAACCCTCCGGGTTTCCGCTGCTGCAAAAATGACTTGAAGCTGTGCCTCGGCGGCGTAGCCGCTACAACTGCTCGTACGTTTCGGAAAGCCAGAGTCTTTCCGCAAAGGGCAGTAAAGCCGCGTACCCCATCGACGAGCAGTTATCTATCAATTACTGACACTGGCTCAACAACACGTGACTCTGCTCGAACACTGTCTGACTCAGTCGGTACTCTCCCAGCAACGATGAACGCGACCCCAACAAGAGTGGTGACAAGTGCATAAATCCCCACAATCAAACGATCTCGACCGGCGGCACTTGCCACGACGAGTAGAAAACACGCCAACCCCATTCCTGTTGTAACCTTGCCAACTAGGGCTAACTGTCCGCGTCCTGAGACTCCACTCGCGCCCAATTCCGTTCCAGGGTCTATGGGAGTCGCTAGCTTTTGAAAGAATGCATCAACACGTTTCGCAAACTCACCGGCAGGTTTTATCAACAACACCGGAACGAAAAACGCGATAGTTGTCGTGATAGCGGGGATACCGATCAGGTATGTCTCGTTTAAGCCCATCCCTCGGTATTGGTTGAGATAGAAGTTGACGAATAGCGATGTGATCGCGCCAACAACGTAGGCGCAAACAGCTGACCACCAGGGTCCGCCTTTCACGAGAAATCCATAGAGCAGTGGCAGACCCAACGGGATCAGGAACATTGATTCAAGAATAAAGAGGAGGGTGAAAATGCCAGTCGCGCCTTGTGCAAATAACAACGCGACACAAATCATGATGAGACCGACACCAAGTGATGTGATGCGACTTGCAGTTAGCATATGGCGATCGGAAGCATCACGGCGCAGGTAACCCTGATAGATATCTTTCGCGAAGATGCCTGTGATGATGTGGTTATGTGCGGACAATGACGCCATTGACGACGCCAACATTGCAGCGAGCAGCACACCAATCATCCCGGGCGGCAACACGCGCAAACCCATTGCAATATATGCAGCTTCGGAAGGTTGCTTCAGACCGTTTGCAGTAGTTCCGAGCGATGGTAAAGCAACCCGGGCGACAAGCGGAGGCAAATAGAAAATGACGCTTCCGATAGTAAACAACACCATGCACAGGACTGCGATTCTCTTTGCAGATTGTTCTGTGTCTGCGCAAAAGTAACGTTGGGCATTGCCGAAGTTGTTGTAGCCAGTGGTTTGTGAAATTGTATAAACGATTAGAAATAACCAACCGTATTCACCTGTTAGTGGGTTGAAGTAACCATGCGGAGCCTGGGCCACGAAGCTGCTAAGCCCACCGACATTTGATAGGGACAAGACCATCAAGACGCAAGCGATCGGAAAGAGAAACATGAACTGGAACATGTCTGTGAAGCAAACCGCCCAGTACCCACCGAGGACTGTGTAAGCCAACACGACCAACCCACAGATGATCACCAGGTATTCGACGGGAATCCCCAGCGCGATCGACATAAAACTCGAGAGAGCGAAGAGTCGTACTGATCCAAACATCAATTGGCTTGGACCAGTCAGCCACGAAAACGTCTTGTGAGTTCCTTCGCCAAAACGACTGCG
>PSRF01000002.1 GCA_003175865.1 Blastocatellia bacterium | reverse complement strand
GCGGCGCCGCGAAACTGACTTAAGTTGGTCTGCATTTGTCTCAACCTGTTTGAAAGATCAGCCAACACGCTGTCGTTGTTTTGCAGTGACGCATGATGCTCGGCGAAGTATGTCTCGCGATACTCTTCTGACAATTCGATTGGAGTTGCGGAGAGGCGTGGCACTGTGCCATCTCCTTCGGCGAGTAACTGGTCCTCCTCATTTTCTGAGGGCACGATCTCGTTAGGTGTCAATGTGCCACCTTCAAAAGCTGCGGATTGTAGTGTTGGCTGACGTGTACCAACGATGGGAACGATTTTGTAACTCTTGAGGTAGTCGGCGTCATTCTGATGCGACTCAACGGCTTCCTGAATCGCGCCATGGAATTCGGTACGGGCTTGAGCAGCGCGAGCGCTGTCTACGCCAGGTATGTTTAGCTCCTCGATTCGTCGGAATTCATTACCCACTTTGACAACTTTGTAAATCGGTAGAAGTTGATAAGAAGAAGTGAAAGATCGAAGAACCTCGGTGAGATCAATGAATCTCTTTTTATAACCGTTGGCAAGAAAACTCAATGCGTTCACTGAGCCGCGATAAGGTGTGCCGAAAGTAATTAGTGCGCGGGCGTCCCGCCACCCATCAAGTTTTTCAAGGTAGTAACGCGAAACAAGTCCGCCCATGCTGTGACCGACTAAAACAACTTTCGCTTGATCGTAACCACTTCTTTCTTTCCATTGTGGAAGTCGTGTGTCAATCAGTGTTTTCAGACGTAACGCAGCCACGCGATTGTCGCGTCGCCAGTCGTATGGAAATTCGAAATAGTTGGCTGGCTTGGTCGAATCAAAAACATCACCAGGCACAACGTCGAAGCTGTTTCGAATGAACTGAGAGACATGTGTATAACCATCGATCTTAAAGAAACCTGGAATTAGATGAGCATCATTCATCAACCGAGGCGCAGTGATTCCGTCATCGAGATCACCGCCATTGGGATCGTCTTGTGCCAATTTCATCAACTGGAGTGACTTGCCGGCAGAAGTGAGTGCGCCCCATGCCGCTCCCCACGAAAGAGCAAATAGGTCCTTGTTGTCTTTTTGCAGGACGCTGCCCATGATTCCAGGGAGCAGAACAATAAGATCTCGCATCGGCATCTTTTTTGTTGGCATATCGGACCTCTTTGGTGTGAACCCCAAGTATCGGAGAAGTTGTCTTTGTTCTGGTGAAGCGCAGCGTGATGCGCTGCGTCACAACTTGGGCAACTCAGTATGAGGACTTGGTTACGAGGATACGCGAGTCCTGCAAAGGCATTTGAAACGTGCGGGAGTATAGCAAATTTGTCAGTGACCCGTTGTCCGTCGTCAGTTGTCAAAAGTCGTCGGAAATCCTATGCGACCAAATAGGGCTCGCGAGTCACCATGGCCAAAGGACAACGGACCACTGACTACTGACAATATGACTTATCAATCCGATCTAGTTTCCGCAACAACGCTGGCCACACCAATCTTCCTCCTCCACCCTTCGTCACAATCTCTTCCTGTTTACGAATACCGGCGAGGATCTCAGGTGCGATTGGGATTAAGTCATTACCACCTGACTGCGCCAGGATTTGAATGCGGCAAGCACGTTCCAGCAGAAACATCGACAGAAACGCGTCAGACACTGTTTTCCCAACCGTCAGCAACCCGTGATTCCGCAAGATTAGAAAAGTCTTGTTACCGAGGTCTTTAACAAGACGGGGTTTCTCCTCGTCATTCAAGGCAAGACCTTCATAGTCGTGATACCCGAGTGATGACAAAACGAAGAGTGACTGTTGCGATATAGGCAACAACCCGTCGCGTTGAGCAGAGACAGCAATGCCACTATCTGTGTGAAGATGGAGCACGCACAAAGCATCTTCCCGAGCTGCATGAACTGCACTGTGAATCGTGAACCCGGCGGGATTAATTTGGTAGTTTGACTCCATCACGATCCGTCCCTCGAGATCAACCTTGACGAGATTCGACGCAGTGATCTCTTCAAACATCATCCCGTAAGGATTAATCAGGAAATGATGTTCTGGACCAGGCACTCGCGCCGAAATGTGCGTAAACACCAGATCGTCCCAACCATAGAGCGCAACGAGCCGGTAAGCCGCCGCCAGATCAACGCGCACTTGCCATTCTTCTTGACTAACGACATCACGCACATTTTCAAGACCTTTTTGAGTAGCGCTCATATTGATCCTTTCGTTTCAGTTAGCAGTTTGGTTGTCTCCGAGTCCTCAGGCATGTTCAATATATCTTCCCATCCAGATCGATCTGTGCGGCATAGTTCAGTCAGTTCGTCGCGTAGTCTTCGAAGTTTGCCGCTCAGTTTGTAGGGATAATTGTTGATATCGACAAACCGTTTGCGTTGGTCCTCCACAATGTTCTTCTGTTTGAAGATAGATGGAATTGTTGAGTGTTGGCCGTTTTCCCAGAAGGGAACGAGCAGGCGTTCAACTGTAGACGCGCCTTCTATCTCGATCGTCTCGTCGTCCAGACCAATCACGTCACCAACAAACTTGCCGCTTTCATCGCTGCCGCGGAATAACTGCAGATGACCGGGAAGCGTGATCTTGTCTTGGGAGTTTGACGCCTTCAGAGTCGGGATTCCTTTCATCAAACACTGCTTGAAAATGACACCAGCCACTGCAGGTACTTCGCTCGAGAGCTTGGTGCCAATTCCAAATCCACGAACTTCCGGGAACTCCTCGATGATCTTTTTGACTTTATCAACGTCGAGATCTCCCGTCAGGTTTGGGCGCAGTCCGGTCAATCCGTTCGCTTCGAAAAAGCGCAAGCACCATTCCCCCAACTCCGCTAGATCGCCGGAATCTACTCGGAAGCCTTTGAACGCTTTTCTTCGACTCTCGTTTGAAGTCGCTGCCATCGCGGCATGTACTGCACCCATGTAGACGTCTATTGTGTCGAGCAGCAGTGTAGTGCCATTTGGATTGGCATCAAGCCATCGTTCAAAGGCCACCTGTTCGAAATGTTTTGGTTTGCCGGTGCGTCCTTCGATCTCCGGCTCAGTCATGTACTCGATATAGGCCTGTTGCCAGTAATGTGCCTCGGTGCCGACTGCTGGTATGTCGAGGCGGTGAGCTGCTTCCATGTTCGAGGTGTCATTGAAGCCCCCGATGAACGCATAGACTGCAATGTCCACCGCTCGTTCAATGTCGCCATTGCGACGCAGTGAAAAATCGGAAAGCCAACGTTCTTCTCCTGCCGCCATGCGAAATTGCATGGCACGGCTCGCCGTGGTCATTGGTAGATCAAATGCGTGTTCGAATTTAATCTCCTGCGCCTGAGTCAGACCAAAGGCACCTGTGATATCCGCGAATGGCTCTTGAGCAAAAACGATCGTTCCTGGTCGAACTGCGCGAACTTTGCCGACAAACTGGACGTCTTCGATCGCTTTGGCAAAGAGTTTTAGACCGCCGCGATCTTGTTCAAGGAAACGAAGGCGAGGTCGATCGATCTGGCTGTCGACCAATAGTCGAACCAAACGGTCGTGGCCCAATACAGGCGCGAAAGGCAGCTTGCGCTGAGTTACATAAAACGTAGCTTCAGCTTCGCTCAGTGGTTGGTCATGCAAGCGACAAGCGTCTTTAAACGACGCGTCGCCCATCGCAGCGTGGTAGCGATCTATATTGAGTGTTCCCATGTGTTAGTGAGTAACAGATCGTTCACTCTACTATCTCCGCTCCTGCTTTTCGCATTTCTGCAAGGGCTTGTTCATCATCGCCGGGGTTGAGATTCACTGCGCGCATTGCCTCTGAAACAGCCTTTACTTCGAAGCCCTTCTTTCGCGCATCAAGTACGGTGTTTTTCACACAGTAATCCGTTGCCAGTCCGCCAACCCAAACTTCATCGACGTGCTCTTCGCGCAGTTGTTGCTCAAGATCAGTTTCATCGAAGGCAGAATAACAGTCCTTATCTCCAAGTCCTTTCGACACCACTTGAATACGTGGATCATCAATTAATGAAGGATGAAATTCGGCCCCGGGCGTGTTCTGAACACAATGGATGGGCCAAGTGCCGCCGTATTTCGCAAAGTGTTTTGTTACCTGCGGGTGCCAGTCGCGGCTCTTGAAAACCGGTTCACCACGTTCGAGAAACTCCGTAATTAATTTATTTAGTGGAGCGACGACTTCATCCCCGTGTGAAACGGCAAGCGCCCCTCCCGGACAAAAATCGTTCTGTACGTCGACGACAATGAGGGCACGCGTTGGTTCATTGTGCATACTTTGTATCTTACACGATGGGCGCTGAGTCGTCTTTGTCACATCACGTTCAGACCAGAAGCGAAGCGACTGATTTCACCTTGCGACCTGAATACTGGAAGTGAAACTTGTTGCTTTGCTTCTGTTCTTTTCACTGAGGCCTTCAGTGCTAAACTACGTCTCCAAAACACAACTACTGGAAGCGGACGCCCGCGCTCCCGGCAAGAAAGCTGGTGCTCCGACCATGAACGGAATGGATCTAGTACTGGGTACGTTCGATCGAGTCTTCACATCCGCAATGAAGGAAGCTGAAGATGCGCAGGTTGCGAAACGAATTTGGCGCCGCGACGCCTCCTTATGGAAGGCTGGTGATTCAGCGCACGAGAAGATAATTCGCAACTCCCTTGGATGGCTCACAGTCGCCGATGAAATGATCGGCGTCTCAAACGAGCTTACCGAGTTTGCTTCTTTCACTCGTGCTCGCAACTTCCGTCACGTGATGGTGTGCGGCATGGGAGGATCATCGCTTTGTCCGGAAGTATTGGCGCGAACGTTTCGTGTTCAGGAAGGGGCACCGGAATTACTAGTGTTGGATTCAACTGATCCTGATGTGCTCGATGAATTTATGAAACGCATCGAGATAGAGAAGTGTCTGTTCATCATTGCTTCAAAATCAGGCGCGACGACCGAGCCAACGGTCTTTCTCAAGTTCTGGTACGACGAAGTGCAGAAACGTCTCGATCGGCCTGGTGAGAATTTCCTCGCTATCACAGATCCGGGATCTCCTCTGGTCCAAACTGCAACCGATCTTGGTTTCCAGTGGGTATTCCTGAATCAATCTGACATCGGAGGCGGATACTCGGCCTTGTCGTATTTCGGGATGGTGCCTGCCGCATTAATGGGACTTGATCTGAAAACGTTTCTCGATCAGGCAAAAGAGATGAGTCAGGCGTGTTCAGCCGTGATGCCACCGCAAAAGAATCCAGGACTGCGTTTGGGAGTAGCAATTGGAGAGTGCGCAAATCAGAATCGCGACAAACTAACTTTTGTAATGGATCCGCGAATTGAATCGCTCGGTTTGTGGATCGAACAGCTCATTGCAGAGAGCACCGGGAAAGAAGGAAAGGGCATACTGCCAGTTGTCGGCGAAGAGTTAGGCTCAACGGATAAATATGGGAACGATCGAGTCTTTGTTTCAATCTCCATCGGTGCTCCTCCGGCGCACATACAAATGAAATTGGAAGCGCTGGCTGACGCCGGACATCCTGTGATTTTTAGGCAGATGAATGATCTCTACGATCTAGGTGCTGAGTTCTTCGTCTGGGAGTTCGCAACAGCTTGTGCTGGATGGCGACTGGGAATCGATTCGTTTGACCAACCAAACGTGCAAGAGTCGAAGGATGTGACCAAGGAACTTCTACAAAGTTTTATTCAAGATGGTCATCTGCCAGAGCAACGGTTGCTGGTCTCTGAAGGTGTACTTGCCGCTTACGCCGAACGTGATCATGGCGAGAACTTAAAAACTGACTCTTTGTTGTCGCTCCTGCGCTCCCTTCTGTCAACGATTGGTGACCATAACTACGTTGCTCTTCTCAATTACTTCGAAGAAACGCCTGAAATTCAGGGAGCGTTGCGGGATGTTCGACTAGCGATTCGAGATGCCAAGAAGGTCGCGACCACGACTGGGTTTGGACCAAGGTTTCTTCACTCGACCGGCCAATTGCACAAAGGTGGTCCAAACACAGGAGTCTTCTTCCAGCTTACCGCAGCCGACAAAGTTGATTTTCCGGTTCCAGGAGATCCTTACTCCTTCAGTATTCTGAAGCAGGCCCAGGCACTTGGTGACTTCCGGGCCCTGTCGGTTCATGGTCGACGTGCGGTCCGAATTGACCTCGGCGCCGATGCTCTAACTGGCCTGCTTTCTCTCGGTGCTTTGATCGAAAACGCGTTGCAGAACGTCAGCTCGACCGCGCAATAACGCCACGCCCCAGTCAGCTTGACGGCCCAACGGACATGCTTGGAACTCATACAGCGGTTCCGTGCGGCCGCACAGTTGTGATACGCCGCCAACTTACCAAGCCCTCCCCTTCGAAAAAATTTCAGTATCTCAATCAGCCCGTTTTCAAGGCATACAAGTTGCGAACTTGCGAGGGGTCTTGCCGCGCCAAGGACCACAATTTGTTCAGGGAGTTCCAATTCACCATGAGAGTCCAATTCACCACGAAGTTGCTCGAGAAATTTTTCAAACACGAACTCGCGATCGACCTCGGAAGCGTTAACACGCTAATTTACGATCCCTCCGAAGGAATACTTCTAAATGAGCCTTCGGTTGTCGCGATTGATAAGTACGACGGTGAAGTGATTGCTGTCGGGCACCATGCCTTAAAACTTTTGGGACGAGAGCCTCGAGGCATCGAGGTCCACCGTCCTATTCATTGCGGAACGATCTTTAACTTTGAAGTCACGACGAAGATGTTGCGGACGTTCCTACTCAAAGTCATGGACGGTTACAGGCGTGGAGACTTCGTCGTCGGAATTCCAGGGTCGGCAACGCCCGTTGAGCAACGTTCGGTGCGTGATGCTGTCCGTGATGCGGGCGGAGGTCGTGTCGATCTCATTGACGAAGGATTAGCAGCAGGTCTCGGTGCCGGTTTGAGTTTCGATGATGAACGCGCGCACCTCGTCGTTGATATCGGTGGCGGCACTACGAACATCGCGATTGTAGCTTCCGGCGGAATTGTTTCGTCAATCAGTTTACCTGCCGCCGGTAACGCGATGGACGAAGCAATTCGCGATTACATTCGTTCGAAGTACTGCGTGCACATTGGTGAGTGCTCTGCCGAGCAAGTTAAAAAACAACTTGGTGCGCTCCACGAAGAGAATCGGTTTGAGGGTGAAGCCAGCCTCGAGGTAGTTGGCAAGAACTTAATCGACGGATCGGCAAGTGCCATTAATGTGACCAGCGAGGAAGTGCGCGAAGCGTTGGAACCTATCCTCAGCGAGATCGTCGCTGGAGCCCAGCGCATGATCGAAGACGCGCAACCCGAAGCAGTTGCCGACATTTATTACGCTGGAATCATTCTGACCGGCGGAGGCTCTCTTTTGAAAGGAATGAAAGAGCGTCTCAAGGAAGAACTCGAACTGCATGTCACAGTTCCTGAAAATCCGATGACAACGGTAGTGATTGGGGCAGGCGTACTGCTGGGCGATCATCAGCAGCTTTATCGTTGTTCGGTAAAACAGGACCTTCCAGTATGGGAAGGTTCCGAAGAGTTGGTGGTTACATGGTGAATTTGTTGGGGCGGCTCTCGGTGGTCGCCCCTTTTATTTGAAGACTTTGATCCTCCAAGTCGATTGAAAGTTATCGGGACACGATTTTCGATGCGGAATAGTGGTAAAGAGAGTGCCGGAATTAAAACGTTCCCTTCAGGTGTCCCGTCGAATTAACTCTTCAAGCTCTTCTGTCGGACCGCGTACGTCTCGTGCGCTTCGAGAGTTGAATCACAACTTTAATTGACCAGGTTCCAGGCAGCGCACGAGACGTACGCGGTCCGACAGAAGAGCTTGAATGATTTAGTTACAGGAGCTACTCAAGGGAACGAGGTGTGTTTGGTTATCCGCAAGAGTTTTTCAAAAACTTTAATAACGCAGTTTCTGCGCGATGTAGCGTCTGTACCTTGAAAGAAACAAAATCCTCAAGCGTCTCGAAGTGACTCTCG
>PSRF01000367.1 GCA_003175865.1 Blastocatellia bacterium | reverse complement strand
CTGGTTAACGAGAGGGCGGACACAACCGAATGCACTCGACCGACATAGACGAAAACATTTCAGCAGACGACATTCGTTTACAGTGGGAAGAGATAGCTCGAAGTGAAGTCACGCGGAACCGGCGACGATTGGCATTGTTAAGCGACGAGCAGAAGGTTGCAGTTGAGTCGGTGTTGGTTTCAGTAGCCGATCATATGTTCGAAATGGTTATCGAGAAGGCAGAGGGGTGTCCAGGTGTAGATCGTTTTAAGTATTTCAATGTCTGGCGGCGCGATACGGCGGCTGCTTAGTTTTAACTCGCAAATTCACTTAAGGAGAAACGTCATTAGAGAAGCGGCGTTTCCCCCAAAGACAACGGGTCGCAAGGTGTTGCTGGGACACAAGCGACCCGTTGGTCTTCGTCGATAGCAATACCTCCAACGGCAGTTGGAGGCTGCTTCAGGTTTTTTCTACTCCTGAGCGGATGAAAGAAGTTTGCGCGCTTGCGAATTGATGTTAGATGACTCACTCAACGTCGAATCGCAAGCGCGCAAACTTCTTAAGGCGTCCTGTTGTAGAAAAGACCTGAAGCATCCACCCACTGCCGTGGGTGGCATTTAGTCCTGAATTTTAATTCGACTTTTCGTTGTGCTTCGCGCTGATGGCAGGCGAGGACGCCTGCGCTCCCAGAATAGGCGTTTTCGGTGTTCGCGTTAGGGGAAACAAATAGGAAGAGGTTTGCGTCAGTGTTGTCTGACCACAACTACTCGCACATCCACTACAACTCGATTGAGCTGAAGCACTGCTGAACGCTTTCAGTCTCTGAATGACACGCCGCGCAACATAGAACGCTGCGGCGAGCACAATCAGTCCTGTCACCAACAACTGCCAGTTCATATCAACTAAATCCGAGCAGCTTTCCACCTTGAAACGTCAAAAGCGACGCGACGTATGCCAGCACTAACATGTAACTAACCATGAACAATGGCCAACGCCATGAGTTCGTCTCGCGACGCACGATGGCGAGTGTCGACATGCACTGGCATGCCAACACAAAAAAGACCATCAACGAAACTGCAACGAGTGGTGTCCAAACCGGAGTACCGTCAGGCCGCTTCGCCCTCAACATTGTGTCGACCAGTGACGAAGATCCCTGTCCTTCGTCGCCGACGTTGTAAACGACATTCAGTGTGGACACGATGGTTTCGCGTGCAGCAAAGGATGTAATGAGTCCAATTCCAATTTTCCAATCAAAGCCCAAAGGTTTGATGGCTGGTTCGATAAAGCGACCTGCACGACCTGCGAAACTATCGCTGACTTGTTGTGCAGGTGCGATGTTGGCTCCCGCACGCGGAAATGCAGTCAAGGCCCAGAGCAAAATCGAAATCGCCAGGATTACGGTTCCGGCGCGTTTCACGAAAAGCCCTGCACTCGTAAACATCGTTTGCGCGACGTTCGTGAAATTTGGAACTCGATAGATTGGCAACTCCATCACGAATGGTGGCGCCGGCGCATTCAGAATCGTGCGCTTCAAAACCCACGCGACCGCAATCGCTACTACGATTCCGAGTGTGTACATGGTGAGGATTATCAACACGCCGAGCGACAGAAAACCGAAGACTCTCTGTCGCGAGAAACACGCGGCTATCATTAGCGTGTAGACCGGAAGTCGCGCTGAACAACTCATGAAAGGCGCAACCATCATCGTTGCAAACCGATCCTTCCGGTTTTCAATAGTTCTTGTCGCCATGATCCCGGGAACCGCGCAGGCAAAACTACTCAGCAATGGGAGAAATGCTTTTCCATCAAGTCCAAGGCCGCGCATCAAGCGGTCAATCAGAAACGCCGCTCGTGCCATGTAGCCGCTATCTTCAAGCATCGATATGAAAAAGAAGAGCAGAAGGATTTGCGGCAGAAATACCAGCACACCACCAACGCCGGCTATTACTCCATCAGCTAACAGATCAGTAAACAGTCCCGGGGGCAGCGTCGCCCGCACAAACGAACTCAATTGTGAAAAGACATTTTCGATGAGTGACATTGGCAGGTTCGCCCACGAGAATATCGTTTGGAAGACAAGCAACATAACTGCGATGAGCACGACTGGTCCAAAGACTTTGTGCGTCACGATTGAATCAATACGACTAGTGAGATCGACTTGAGCTCTGTTGCCGCGATGAAAAGTCTTTCGAGTGATCTCTTCGATGTGTCGATAACGGTTGACGAGGATTTCACGAAACTCCTCAGAGTCCCGTTTCTCCGAAACGACGTTAACCTGATGTCTCGCGCGCCCTGAACGTGCTACGGAGGCAACAGTCTTAGCCAGTACGTCTAGTCCACTCCGTTTTCGCGCCACAACGGGAACAACCGGAGCGCCGAGTTCTGCACTGAGTAACTCAACGTCGATGTCCATTCCACTACGTTGCGCCAAGTCAAACATTGTCAAGGCCACGACTACTGGTGCTCCCGACTCGATGACCTGCGTAGTTAAGTACAGATTTCGAGAAAGATTAGTGGCGTCGACAACGAGCAGAATCACGTCAGGATTGGGTAACTTCCTGGTGTTAGAACTCTCGCGACCTAACAACACGTCACGTGCAATCTGTTCATCAATTGACGTGGCGTTCAGGCTATACAAGCCTGGTAGATCAACAACAACAGCTGACGACTGTTCATCGAGTGCCCATACGCCTGACTTAGTTTCGACAGTTACGCCGGGATAATTGGCTACCTTTTGGCGGAGTCCAGTGAGCGCATTGAAGAGCGTTGTCTTGCCCGCGTTCGGGTTGCCGGCCACAGCAACAGTGTATTGGTGTTTGTCTCCGGCAGTATGAGGCGATGAAAGTGTAGTTAAAGGTTGAGCGCTCATGAGCTGAGGTTACTTAGTCGGCGAGGATGACGGAGATCATCCGAGCTTCGCCGCGACGGAGCGCAAGATGGTAATCGCGAATGCGGATTTGGATCGGGTCGCCAAGCGGCGCACTTCGAACGACTGAAACAGGAGCGCCAGGCACGAGTCCCATTTCCATTAATCTCATGGCATTGAGACCATTGCCTACAACATTGAGAACATGAGCCCACATTCCTATCGGAATGTTGTCCAACGTTAATGGTTGCGAATCTGATTGAGTAGTTGCTTCAGGTTTCATTCTCAACACCCGCGCTGGGATTATGTCCTAAATGAAATTAGTTTTCAATTTCGGACGTTGTACCCTGGCAGCAACTAGCAGGCCATCCCCTTGGATAGAAAAACCGGCCTGACTTTTCGGGAGTTCTGAGGTTCGCGGACTTCCCGTGCGTAATTCTGCGCATTCCGCTTCGGTTTATTCCCCAGAACTTCAGCAGATTCGCGGCTTTCATAGGCTAGTAACGCTCGGCACAAGCGTTGCTCCTCGCTATCTGCCGACTAGATTGGCAATGGCTGAAAAGGTTGGCAGGGTCTAACCAACTTTGAAGAGTGAGCGTCACAGGAGAGGCAGTGACTTACGTAACAAGTCTTATCGATTTATTGGAATTACATCAGGATCTGGACGAGATCTTTCTTCAGCACCAACGGGCGTTGCTGCGTCTGGACACCGAAGCTGCCATGCAGCGTCTTGAGGAATACGAAATCGCACTGACAAGTCACATTGCTGACGAAGAAGAACTTGTGCTGCCACTCTACAAAGAGCGAGCTCAAATCAGGTTGGGAGCAGCTCCAGAAATTTTTACGAACGAACATACAAAGTTGCGTTCGTATGTGGAGCTCTTCAAGGCTGAAATTCCACGACTCATCGAAACAAAAGATCGTGAACGAAAAACCCTGTGGTTGCTCGACTCTGAAACCACCTTCAAGCGACTCGTTGTTCATCACGATGTTCGTGAACGCAAGTTTTTGTATCCAGAACTCGACAAAGTTACCTCGCAAAAGGAAAAAGACGAGCTATTTGAGAAGTTGCGTTTGCGGCCAGTGAATCGTCCCCTGGCGATGGTGCAAAGCAACGTAATTACTTTCGATAACGCTGGGCCGCTATTTTCATAATGCAAACCGCAGCTACACAATCTGATCTCCTACGCAAGTACGACGTGCCAGGGCCTCGCTACACGAGTTACCCGACAATTCTCCATTGGGATTCCGTTCCTACACCGGAACAGTGGATCGAGAGTGTTGCTGACAGTCTGAACGTTGCAAAACAACAGGGCACCGGGGCTGCAATCTATATTCACATTCCATACTGCCGCTCGCTGTGCACTTACTGCGGTTGCAACTCTCGAATCACGACAAAGACTTCTGTTAGCCAACCCTACCTGGAGACAGTGTTGAAGGAATGGAGTATTTACAGAACTAGACTCGGAACTCAGACACAAATTCCGTTGACTGAACTACACCTCGGCGGCGGCACGCCTACCTTTCTATCGCCATCAGAACTGGACCAACTCATTAGCGGTGTTCTGCGTGACACTGTACAGACAGCTGACGCTGAGTTTTCGATTGAGTCTGACCCGAGAGTTACAACCGCCGAACATCTGAATGTTCTTTCAAGACTCGGGTTTCGGCGTCTTAGTCTCGGAATTCAGGATTTTGATCCACAAGTGCAGTTAGCCGTTAATCGCATTCAGACTGAAAAACAGGTGGAGGCTGTAACTGAGCAAGCCCGCCAGGCCGGCTTCAACAGCATTAACTACGATCTGATCTACGGATTACCTTTCCAAACTCTCAACAGCGTTGAGCAAACAATTCAAGCGGTCATGCGTCTGCGTCCCGATCGCATCGCGTTCTATGCGTACGCGCATGTGCCCTGGGTCAAACCGGGCCAGCGACACTTTACAGAGGCAGACCTGCCATCAGGCGATGAAAAGCGAGAGCTTTACGAGTTTGGTCGCGAAATGCTCGCCGCGGCCGGCTATCGCGAAATCGGAATGGACCACTTTGCGCTGGAGACCGACTCGCTTTGGAAGACGTCCTTGAATGGAAAACTCCATCGCAACTTTATGGGTTACACATCGAGATTCGTTACGCCTCTGATCGGACTCGGTGTCTCGTCGATTAGTGATTCGTGGGACATGTTTGTTCAAAACGAGAAAGTTGTTGAGAACTACACGACGCGCGTCGAGAAAGGTGAGTTGCCATTCTTTCGCGGCCATAAGCTGGACCGTGAAGATCGGATTCTACGACGCCACATTTTGAATCTGATGACTCGCTTCGAAACGCGCTGGGATGACGCCGAATTGTATGTTCCTTTTCTGGGTTGCGTTGATGAGGGATTAAAAGAGTTCGAGCGTGACGGATTGATTGAGTTTTCGAAATATTACTGTCGAATCAAAGATGAAGGCCGGGCGTTCTTGCGGAACATCTGCATGGCTTTTGACGCTCGCCTCGCCCAGGACTCATCGGCGCAACGATTGTTTAGTCGCACTATTTAGGATCCAAAGAGTATGAAGACTGGAATCTTGCTCCTCAATTTTGGTGGTCCATGGACGTTATCAGACGTCAAACCATTCCTCTATCGGTTGTTTGCAAACAAGAATGTGCTCGTTGGCATCCCGTCGCCACTGCGTCAACTGCTGGCTTTTACGATTGCACAGGTTAAGGGTCCGTCGTCGATCAAGAGTTATGAGTCTATTGGTGGAGGTTCACCTCAGCTTCAGTGGACTGCAACTCAAGCTGAAGGGTTACGCGGCCTGGTTCGTAATGGTCAGGTACGGGTCGAGATCGGAATGCGATCAGCCGAGCCGTCAATTCAGACTGCGCTCGAGCGACTACAAACTTGGGGAGCTGAGAAGGTCATACTGCTGCCTTTGTTTCCGCATTTCTCGACGACAACCACAGGCACCTGTTTTGAAGAGGTTAAATCATCGTTAGCACGCCTCAACTGGGATCCAGCCATTGTCCAGGTAACGAAGTGGCCCGATCACCCTGCTTACATCGACTTACTTCGTCTAAGCATGAATGAGGCAATAGATCGTGCCACGTCGAACGACAGCGACAGGGTTCACGTCCTTTTCTCCGCTCATTCACTTCCACTGAAGATCGTCAAACTGGGCGATCCATATCCGCAGGACATCGAACGTACCGTGAGTGCGGTTACGCAAGGACTCCAACATCCATGGTCGCTAGCTTTTCAATCTCGCAATGGAAAACTCCCCTGGCTGCAGCCGTATCTGGAAGATGAACTAAAGCGATTGGGGCAAGCGGGCGTGAACAAGGTGGTGATTGTTCCAATCAGTTTCGTCAGTGACCATATTGAAACATTATTCGAACTCGATCAGCTGTACGCCGGTGTCGCGCGAGAATATGGAATCACACAATATTTTCGTGCGCGTTGCTTCAATGGCGATCCGAAGTTTCCACGAGTGCTCCAGTCGATTATTTCGGAGGCGTCTGCATGATCGGAACACTCAATCACAATTCAAAAGAAGTGACGATCATTGGCGCCGGTATCTCAGGTCTGCTAACAGCATACTACCTTGATCGACGCGGTTATCGAGTGACGTTGCTGGAGCAAAAGCAACGTGCCGGTGGATTAATCAAAACGAGTTACAGCGATTACGGCATGGCAGAGAGCGCGGCTCATTCCTTGATCGCCACGCCACCAGTCGTCGAGCTATGCAAAGATCTCGGCGTTGAACTTATTGAGCCGAAAAAAGAATCAAAGGCGAAATACATCGTTAGAGATGGAAAACTGCGACGCTTTCCACTGACTGTTGGCGAAGTGGCAACGACAGCGAGTCGAGCTGCTTTTGTTCGTTCAACTAATGGCAACGGTCAAACGCTTGATGAATGGGGAAGGAAACATCTTGGTAACGCTGCAGTCGAGTACCTGCTGACACCATTTGTCCGTGGCATCTACGGAGTTCAGCCTGAGCAATTGAGTGTTGCGGCTGCCTATCCTTCATTGTCTGTACCGCCCGGCCAGACGCTGTTGTCTTCGATGATGAAAAAGCAGAAACAGCGGTCCAGGAAAAAGGAAGCGAAAAAGCGAGTCGCTCCGCGATTTGGTATGGGCCATCTTGTTTCTTGTCTTTCGTCACGGTTGGACGCGACTCTTGGTCCACGGTTTCAAACTGGACATTCAGTCAAAGTGTTACCAGACGCTGCGAATCTCATTCTGACGACGCCTGCGTACGCGGCCGCGAATCTGATTGAGCCTGAGTCGGTGGAGTTAGCGCAGAGTTTGCGGACCGTCCGTTACACGCCGATTGTTTCAGTTACTGTTTTCGTGAATCGCAAGGATTTCACTCGCGCGGTTGAAGGCGTGGGCGCGCTTGTTCCAGCATGTGAAAATCGCAAGTGTCTCGGCATCCTTTTTAATTCAAGTTCGTTTGCGGATCGGGTGAACGACGAATCCAACGTTGCTTCGTTTACAGTGATGATGGGCGGTACCACTCAGATCGAGTGGCTGGATGCTGACAACGAAATGATCTGGTCAACGGTGCAGAGTGAATTGTTGAGTCTGCTCGGAATCAGAGAGGTTCTTGATTTGGTTATTCACCGTTGGCCTCAAGCGCTGCCGCAATATAGCGTTGATCTTCCGAAGGTATGGCAAACCGCGAAGGAAACGTGGTGCGCAACACCTGGCAGGATGCTGTTCGGCAACTACACAGGTCAGATCAGTTTGCGTGGGATGATTGAAAGCAGCGCCGCATTGAGTTAGAAATAAAAAGTGGCCCTTTAATACTCACCTCCCGGAAACCACACAAGCTCTTCTGTCGGACCGCCAACGTCTCGTGGTCTAAGCTTGGATGCAAAGTCTAGTATTTAAGAGGTATACGCGGTCCGACAGAAGAGCTTATCTATCCTTTCCGAGGCCCGACTAAAGAGCTGCCTTTGTTTCTACAGTTTGGTTTGGAATCATTGGCAAAGATCTCAATCGAGTGCCCGTTGCGTTGAAGATCGCATTACCAACAGCGGGAGCGAGGCCGACGATCGGAGTTTCGCCTGCACCTGCTGAAGGAAGATCCTTTCGATCCAGCAACACAACTTCAATGCTCGGCATGTCGCTGAACCGAGGAACTCTATACCGAGAGAACTTCGAGTTCAGAATCTCGCCGTTCTCAAACTGAATTTGCTCAAACAACGCTCCACCAATCGCCTGCACAACTGCACCTTCGACCTGATTCTGCAAGTGAAATGGATTCACGATCGCTCCACACTCAAACGCACACACAACTCGTTCGATCTTCACCTTCTTCGAATCAGCGTTGATTGAGATCTCGGCGCAGGTCGCTACGTAACCACCCTTCTCAAACCCGCAAGCGATTCCGATTCCGTGTCCAGTGGTCGCTTTAAAAGACGCCCAGCCAAAAGACCTTGCTGCCGCTTCCAGCACTGCACGTAAGCGTTCGTCTTTGATGTTTTTCAATCGAAACGCTAGCGGTTCCATCTTCACAAGATTCGCAAGCTCGTCGATGTGTGTCTCGCGAGCGAAGTGGTTCGCTGTCGCTGCGAGTCCGCGATAAGAACCTTGTCTTAATGGCGATTGCGTTTGATGAAACTGAATATTTTGATTTGGAACATCGTAGTTAATCTGAATGCCTGACGCACCCGAGTTATAGTTGTGGAATTCCCAGGCGGTGATGGTGCCGTCGTTCGTCACACCGCTCTTTACATCAATAACTCCTGCTGGTCGAAAGTAAGCCCACGTAAATTCCTCTTCACGCGTCCACACCAGTTTGACTGGTTTCTTCGTTGCGCGTGCCAACCGCGCCGCTTCGATTGCGCATTCGCCAGTATGTTTGCCGCCGTAACCAGAGCCAGTGTCAGGAACAATCACGCGAACGCTTTCTTCCGGAATGTGAAATGCATCTGCGAGTTCACCGCGAACTCCGAATGGTCTCTGAGTTCCAGTCCAAACAGTTAGTTTGTCGTTGTTCCATTCAGCTACAGCGGCTCGGGGTTCGAGTGGAGAGTGTGCGATGTAGGCGACCGTGTAAGTTTGTTCCAGTTTCTTATCGGCCTTTGCGAGCCCATCGGCAACTGAACCAATTGGTCGACCACCACCTTCACGACCTTCAGTCACATTTTTTCTTAAATAGTCGAACAACGTCGCAGAACCCGGTTGACCTGGAGTTTTCCAGTGAACTGCAATCGCACTCAGTGCGCGTGCTGCCGTCAACTGATCCGGCGCAGCAACGCCGACGAAGTCTCCATCGTGAACTACTGTGACTCCTGGCATTGCTTCAGCGGCTTTTGTATCCACAGACATGAGACTCGAGTTGAAACCGGCTGGTCGCACAATCTTTCCAAACAACATCCCATCGCGTTTGATATCTGACGTGTACTGGTGTTTTCCCGTTACAAAGTCGCGCTCAGCAACTTTCGGCACCGACGTTCCCGCCACAACCCATTCTTTTGGTTGCGTTGTTTTGACGTCTGCAGGAATCGTCTTAACGAGTTTCTGTCCTTTTGCTACTTCCGCGAGCGTCAGTGACTTTGTCGTGTCGTGATTCACGAAACGCGCATCGACTATGCGAACGTCGCTCGGTTGTACGTTCCATTGAGCTGCGGCGAGTGCAATCAACGTCTCACGTGCAGCTGCAGCTGCTTTGCGTAATTGAGGGGCCATCGTAGGTGTTGTGCGACTGCCGAAGGTTCCGGCATCAAATGGCGTCAAGTCAGTGTCACCCATAACCAACTGGACTTGCGAAACCGGGACATGCAGTTCGTCTGCGACTGCTTGCGTGAGTGACGTACGAATGTTTTGGCCCATTTCGACTTTGCCGGTGTAGACTCTGACGCTTCCGGCTTCGTCGATGTGAATCCAGGCACCGATATCATTTGGTACGGCTCGATTCATCCCTCTTCCCGACTCGCCACGTTGCTGTGGTTGTTGTGCGAGTAGGTGCGTCATTGGAACGATTAACGCGATACCACCGCCAAATGCCTTCATGAACTGGCGCCGATCGAAATTGAAGTTGTAAAGAGGTTCGGCGGTTAGTTCATATCGCTCTAATTCGAATTGCTCGCTCATGCTCTACCCTCCTTAGACGACATTTCGATTGCTTTGACGATGCGCTGGTATGTACCGCAACGACAGATGTTGCCATCCATATGACGAACAATCTCTTCATGACTTGGCTTCGGGTTTTTCGATAGAAGTCCGACGCCCGACATGATCATCCCCGATGTACAGTAGCCACACTGCATCGCGTCCGCCTTGATGAAGGCCTCCTGAAGTGGATGCAACTGACCGTTCTTCTCCAGCCCTTCAATCGTAACGATTTGTTTGTTAGCGACTTTGCCGACTTGCGTGACGCACGAACGAGTGGGTTGTCCGTCGATCAGGACTGTGCACGCGCCGCATTGTGCTTCGCCGCAGCCGTATTTTGTTCCTGTCAGGTCGAGATCGTTGCGCAGCACCGCGAGTAAACTGGCTTGGGCATCGACGTTTACCTGGAGTTTCTTGCCATTGACGTTGAGTGACGTGACATTAGGCATTGGAATGAACCTCACTAAATGTAGTGATGGAATTGTAGTCCTGATGGTACGAAATCGGAATCGCCAAAGAGGAATTGCCGAACACCAGCGGCTTCATGCC
>PSRF01000072.1 GCA_003175865.1 Blastocatellia bacterium | reverse complement strand
GATGAAGTTGTTGGCCCAGCGACGTTAGATCGCCGGCGAGCTATTGTTATGATGACTGATGGCGTCGACAATTCGATGGGCTCATTTGGTCAGTCCCTTGGTTCAAGAATCAGCTTCGAGGATCTTCTAGAAGCAGTAGGACAGTCGGACGTGCTGGTAGTTCCAATCTATCTCGACACGGAACGAGACGAATTTTCGAATGATTACACCAAAAAGATCTACGCCAGCGCGCGTAAGATGCTCCAGGCTTTGGCAGATGAAACGGGTGGGTCGTACTACAAAGCGCGCAAACTTTCGGATCTGAACGGAGTTTACGAACAGGTCATTAACGACTTGGGCAAGATCTACAGCATCGGATACAAACCTTCAAACGACAAGCGTGACGCAACCTGGCGAAGTGTTCAGGTACAGCTTGTGAATCGACCTGATCTGGTCGCGCACGCTAGACCCGGTTATTACGCAAAATAATTTGATCGATGACTTATATCGGCATCATCGGCGGAGGCGGCATTAGCGAAACACACGCTAAAGCAGCAACGCAAATCGACGGTGTTCAAATTGCTGCTGTGTTCGGCCGAAACGCGACAAAAGTCACACAACTCAGCGAGAGCTACGGCGGACGTTCCTACACCGACTTTGAGTCGTTCCTTGAACATCGACCGATGGATGCTGTGATCATTGGAAGTCCGTCGGGGATGCATGCTGAACAAGGCATTGCTGCTGCGCATCGAGGGCTACACGTACTCATAGAAAAGCCAATTGACATCAAAACGACTCGCGCGGATGAGTTGATCGATGAATGTGAACGAGCAAACGTTAAGCTGGCAATTTGTTATCAGGATCGTTTTGCCCCGGACATAGTCTTGTTAAAGTCGTTAATCGACGAAGGCAAGCTTGGTAAACCTATCCTTTGTGCTGGGTACGCGAAATGGTATCGCCCACCGTCATACTACGCCGACTCAGATTGGCGAGGTATCGAAGAGCTTGCGGGAGGAGGAACACTGATTAATCAGGGCATTCACACAGTTGATGCGATGCTCTGGTTACTTGGTGAGGTGAAGAATGTTTACGCGCGCGCTGCGACGGCCCTGCACGAAATTTCAGTGGAGGACACACTCGTCGCGAATCTGGAGTTCGCTAACGGAACACTGGGGACGATTGAATCAACGACTTCGGTTTACCCGGGTTACGATCGGCGGATTGAGATCACAGGAGATCAAGGAACTGTGATCGTAGAACGCAATCGCATCATTCGAGCCGACTTAAAAACTGTCGACCCCGCTGCAATAATTTCGTCAACCAAGGACACGAACGCGAGCTCGAGCTCTCCAATTATTTCGGATGTGAGTGCACACCGGCGGCTCATCGAAGATTTCTTGCATGCAGTAGCTTTTGATCATCCCCCGGGTTGTGATGGGCGCGACGGTCGACGAAGCCTCGCGTTAGTGGAAGCAATCTACAAATCTGCGAAAAGTGGACAACCTGTGGACGTTTGATAATTAGGGAACCCCGACGCATCGGGGTTCTCTAGCTGAGACCCAAGAATGTCATGAAAAACAAACTCCCCACTTTCTCTCGTCGCGATTTCATACGTAGTCTCTCAACAACCGCAGCTGCTTTGGCCCTTGGTCCTGTTCGAATCAAGGAGGCACTCGCCTACAACGAAGGACGGAAGCTGGGTATCGCGCTACTCGGATTGGGTCGCTATTCAACAGGGCAACTTGGACCAGCACTGCGCGAGACCAAACTCTGTCAGCTTAAGGGTGTGATTACCGGCCATCCGGAGAAGGGACAGAAGTGGGCGGCCGATTTCGGATTCCCTGAAAAGAACATTTACAACTACGACAACATGGATCGCATTGCTGACAATCGCGACATCGACATCGTTTACGTTGTCACTCCACCCGCTCTCCATCCGGAGTTTGTGATCCGGGCGGCGAAGGCTGGCAAGGCTGTGATCTCTGAAAAGCCTATGGCGACGTCAGTTGCTGATTGCGACCGCATGATCGCAGCGTGCAAGGACGCGAAGGTGCAGTTAGGTATCGGCTACAGACTTCATTACGATCCATTCCACAAGGAGATGTGGAGACTCGCGAGGACGAAAGAGTTTGGACGATTTATGAAGATGAACGGTGAGTTTGCTTTCGTGATGCGACAACGTGAATGGCGCATCGACAAGAAACTCGGCGGAGGTGGTCCGATGATGGATCTTGGCATCTATGTGGTTCATGCCGCGTGCATGGCAGCAGACGCACCCATCGTTGCAGTGACTGCCCAGGAAGAACCAAAAGCAAATCCTGAGTTATTCAACGAAGTCGAGGAAAAGCTGCGTTGGACGATGGAGTTCGAAAGCGGCGCTCACTGCGAGGGAGTCACTGGTTTCAACCACTCCGGAAACACTTTTCGTGCCGAAGGCGATAAGGGTTGGTTTCAGTTTGATCGAAACGCATTCAGCTACAGTGGCGCGGCATGCACAACGAGTCGTGGTCCTATGAATGCCGCTCCCGTCAACAAACAGGCTTTGCAGATGGACGACTTTGCTGACTGTGTCTTGACAGGACGAAGAACGTCAGTACCTGGAGAGTTGGGACGACGAGACATGGTGATTGTTAGCGCAGTGTATGAAGCGGCGCGGACTGGCCAGAGAGTGAAAGTGAAGATCGCATGAAGCTTCACCCCAGCAATTCCGCTCGGAACTGAGAGAACCCGGAACGGCAGACGGGTCGCTTCCAATCAAGTTAATGATGTGAGGTTAGTGGTCACTACCATTCAGGGCTCTAACTGAGTTTTTCAAAGGAATGTAATGAACTTGCCGACGCGGTCATTCTTATCAATACTTTTACTGCTACTCACGCATTCATTTGCTTTCACCCAAACCAGACACGCTGTTAGACGAAGAGTACCTTCAGTCCTCGAGAGAAACGTGCGCGCGCAGCTTGGCTTTCTTGCAAGTGATGCGATGCAGGGACGCGAAAGTGGCAGCAACTACGAGAGAATTGCGGCTGAATACATCGGCTCACAATTTCGGCAGTTCGGCCTCCAACCAGCTGGTGACGTAGATGAAACGGGCAAGAAAGGGTTCGTACAACGAGCGCCCCTCGCAACAGCCAAATTTTCCTCCGCGCCAAAACTGAGTGTTGTCTCCAGCGGCAATACTCGCTCGTGGCAATTCGGTCGCGACTTTTCCGTCTCATTTTTGCGCGCCGCACAGATTGTCGGCCCACTTCAGATAATCGACCTTGATGGGACACCGGCCAAAGGAGCAATTGTCGCACTTAAACTACCGGAGAATGCCGATCCACAGAAACGGCAAGACTTAATTCGCAGAGCCAGAAGTGCCCAAGCTGCCGGAGTGATTCTCCTCGAAACTGAAACCAACAAAAGGAGTCGCGAATCGGCAGACTTAAAACTTCCAACGTTGACGACTGGAATTCAAGGCGATTCGAATGTGACTCCATTTGGAGTGTTTTTGGTAAGTAAAGAAGTCAATGATCAGCTCTTGTCAATTCCTAACGACGCGCGAGTAGAGTTTGATGGTCCAACGGAGGGAGAAGGAGGTGCGACATGGAACGCGGTCGGCGTGTTACCGGGCTCAGATCCTTTCGCTTCAAAAGATGCGATTGTCCTGAGCGCGCACCTCGATCATCTCGGCGCAAATGGAACGGGACCGGATCCGATATTCAATGGCGCGGACGATGACGCGTCAGGTTGTGTAGCGGTGCTCGAGTTCGCACGTGCTCTTGCTGCTGGCAAACGACCCCGTCGCACGATCTATTTCGTGTGTTTCGGCAGCGAAGAACGTGGTGGCTACGGAGCGCGCTACTACGTCGCACATTCACCAGTGTCACTCGATCATGTGGTGGCAGACATCACCTTCGAAATGTTGGGGCGTCCCGATGCAAAAGTTCCACCCAACACACTCTGGTTAACAGGCTACGACCGTTCAAACCTGGGGCCGACTTTGGCTAAACGAGGGGCGAAGTTGGTTGCGGACCCACATCCAGAACAGAACTTCTTTCAACGTTCAGATAACTACACGCTTGCTTTGCGTGGCATCGTTGCTCATACAGTTTCAAGTTTTGGACTTCACTCTGACTACCACCGACCAAGTGACGATTTAAGCAAGATCAACTTTTCATTCATGACCCACTCAATCGAGTCACTGATTGCGCCGCTAAGTTGGCTTGCAAATTCAAACTTCCGTCCTGCGTGGCTGCCTGGCAAAGCACCAAATGCAAAGTGAAACTGTTCCGAAATTCTTCACTTCAGCTGCAGCGTTTCGCAAGTGGCTTGAGCAAAATCATAAAAAGAAGAGTGAACTGTGGGTCGGTTTTCACAAGAAGAGCTCAGGCAAGAAAAGCATTACGTATCCTCAAGCGCTCGACGAGGCTTTGTGTTATGGCTGGATTGATGGATTACGCAAGAACGTAAGCCCAGACAGTTACAAGATCCGTTTCACCCCGCGAAAAGCCTCGAGCATTTGGAGCAACATAAACGTGGCTCACGTGGAACGTCTGAAAAAAGAAAGTCGAATGCAGGCAGCAGGTCTAGCGGCATACTCACTGCGCGATCCCGAGCGAACTGGCATCTATTCATTTGAGAAAGAGCTAGCTGAATTCTCGACCCAATTTAAAAAGCGTTTTGAAGCGAACAAGAACGCATGGCAGTTCTTCAACGAGCAGTCACCCTATATAAAGAAGCTTTGCGTCCACTGGGTGATGAGCGCGAAACGAGAAGAAACAAGAGTGCGCCGTCTCGAACAGTTGATCGAGAAAACAGCAAAGGGTGAACGAGTGGGCGTAATCGAAAGCAAGCCGAATAAAAAGTAAGTCGCGGATTTGATTCAAGCAAAACGCTCTGAAGTCGGCGGTGTCTTTGCTGGATTTGAAAATTCAGAGACACCACCGGTTTCATACCGGTGGTAGTTTAGCCTCAGCCTAATCGTCGGCACGGTTTTGATCTGATAGATACCACCGACTTCATGTCGGTCGGAGTATCAATTTCAGCGCCAGAGCTGAATTTTGTTTACGTCCTCAGTTAAGAAGCTGAACCTCCACCGAGGTGAACTCGGTGGTATCCAGGGAAGAGTCAGAGTCCTGTTTAGGCAGACGTTAACCTACCATCGGTATTAAAACCGGTGGTGTTTCTGACTTTTGATACTTCAGTCCGTTGAGTTTCAAGTTCTGCCTAGACATGAATCGAGATTCCACACCCACACAAGCTGGAGCCAACGACACATGACGGCCTACTCAAACCTGAATCGCATTGTTCTTTTAGTAATCGTCGTTGTATCCCTCACGATTCCATTGGTCTCAGCCCAATCAACGGCGCCCTCCCAACAGACAACTGACAATTACGTTCCCGGACCAGACTCAAAGCCTCAACCAGGCGT
>PSRF01000197.1 GCA_003175865.1 Blastocatellia bacterium | reverse complement strand
AACTCGATTTCCGTTATGTCTTCGTCTCTCAATGATTTCCGCCGGTGTGTGGACTCGATATGAGGCTGGATGGTCCCGTCTGCTGTTACCGTTTCCGTTGATCCGCTCCACGCTCAACTTGATGACTAAGCCTTCGAGTCCTCTACGTACAGTACTGGCGCTAGTGATTGAAGTGAGCGCCATCAGTTTGCGAGCGGTAAATTCGGATTTGCTTGCGTCGTCGCGCCCAGCAAAAAGCATCGCGCAATAAAGGCGGTGCTCGATTGTCGTGTGACTTAGCGCTACTAGCGCGAGTTCGAAGCCGGAGTCGGGATGTTCGTTCTGCTCACCTAAAGGGTAGGTTTCTGAATCTGTCGGGGCTGTAGTGGAGGTACTATGCAGCAACATCAATTGATCGAAGACTGTTTTGCGACGGGCTGGAAGTAGGAGGTATTAATGATAAGAAACGACCGCACGCAGTACTCCACACAACAGAATGACGATCTTCTTTGGGCTGATCTGCGTTAACTGCACGCAGTTGAGAATACTAAATACAATCCGGTTCAGTGACCTGAAGTAATGCGCTGGGCTGATCGACTGAACCTTGGGCGAATTGAAAAGATGACAGAGACTAATGGCAAGTCAAAATGCTGTCAAGAGAATGTTCTAAGCGAGGATGTTTTAGTTACGGCGTGAGTTTTGAATAAACCGAATCGAATTATTTGACTCATTGCGAAACCATCAGATCAACCAGCTCGCACCACAAATGTCCAATTGTTATGTGTGCTTCCTGGATTCGTGAGGTTCGTGATGCTGGAACAATTAGAGACAAATCACACTGTGAAGCAAGTGGTTCACCTTCACCACCCGTGAGGCCAATCGTCTGACATCCGAGTTCCGATGCCTTCTTTACTGCCCTCAATATGTTTGGCGACTTTCCGCTAGTACTCAACGCTATGAGTACATCACCGCGTTGAGCCAAGCCTGTTACTTGTCGTTCGAAAACCGCCTCGTATCCAAAGTCGTTGCTAATAGCAGTTAGCGCCGAGGTATCGGTGGTCAGGGCAATTGCCGGCCATGATTTTCGATGCCTTTCTTCGTAAACACCAACTAATTCAGCGGCTATGTGTTGAGCGTCGGCCGCACTGCCGCCATTTCCGCAAAGAAGAATCTTATGACCGTTCGACAGAGCGGCGCATATCATCTCTCCAGTCGCTTCTATATCACTCAGCTTGGTTCGGATCAGGGATTGAACAGTCTCCAGGTGTTCATCCAGGGATCGTTGCAGTGCTTCAAACGACGTCAAACTTACGAATTTCAGCGAATTTGTTCCTCTCTGATGAGTTGGGCCTCGAAAATTAGCATAGATTCTCGTCGAATAATAATGTCCGATAAGCTTTAGCTTGTCGTTTACGGTCATAACAGCAAAGCCTGTGTCGACAGTAGACTCCTCCTAATCTCGACGACAAGCTGAAGCTTATCGGACATTTGTCGGACACGTTTCACTATTTGCGACTTACTGTTTATTATTCACCGCCATCAACCTAGTCGATTCAAACTCACGTATGACCGTTTCAAATTCAACTCCCATGCTGCGTCAGTATCACGAACTGAAGCAGCAACACCCTGGCACTTTACTGTTCTTTCGTCTTGGCGATTTCTACGAACTCTTCTTTAACGACGCCGTTGTCGGTTCACGCGAGCTGCAAATCACATTAACTGCACGAAACAAAGAACGCGGCGATTCCATTCCGATGTGTGGAGTTCCGCATCACTCTGCGGCCAACTACATCGCACGACTTGTGCGCAAAGGCTATCGCGTCGCGATTTGCGAACAGACCGAGGAAGCAGGCAAAACGAAGAAACTTGTGCGTCGCGAAGTTGTTCGCATTGTTACGCCCGGCACGCCAATCGATCCTCAACTTCTTGAGAGTCGCGAACCCGTCTTCCTCGCTGCCGTTTGCATAACAGGTGAAACAGTCGGTGCGGCGTTTCTGGATATTTCTACCGGCGAATTTCTCGTTACGCAGGAAACAGGTCGTGATGCGTGGCAAAGGATTCGCGCTGACATTGATTCCTACGGCCCACGCGAGCTTCTGTTTCCAACGTCGTTGGCCCCCCTCATTAAGAGTGGCTTAACCGGGAAGACTCAAACCGCGAATCTACCGCTCTCCATCGAACAAGGTCTCGAACGCGAATCGATTGAAATGTCGCAAAACGAGCCGGGCATCAGCGCGACTCTGACGCCCCTCGACGATTGGCAATGGCAAAAACAAGATTGTGAGTCGCTTCTTCTTGAGCAATTCAAGGTGCATTCACTTGATGGCTACGGTCTCGCGAAGAAAGATGAAGCGATCCGTGCAGCCGGAGCCTGTTTGCGTTACGCGCAAGAGACCCAGCGAGCAGCCGCTGCACATGTCACAGACCTGGCTTATTTTGAACCACAGGATCACCTGGTACTCGACAGCGTTACGGTCCGAAATCTTGAACTCGTTGAATCATTATCCGGTGGCAGTGGACGTGCATTGCTGCAAGTAATCGATCAGACAGTAACAGGAATGGGTGGCCGCCTTCTTCGTTCGTGGCTTTTGCGACCTTGTATCAAACGCGGTGAAGTGGAAGCACGATTAAATGCCGTTCAGGATCTCGTCGGATCTCAAATCGTGCGCGACAAACTGCGTGGTTCGCTAAAGGAAGTTTCTGATCTGGAAAGATTGATTGGTCGCATCAGTCTTGGTTCTGCATCACCTAGGGACCTCAACGCAATCGGACGTTCACTCAACCAGGTTCCTTCGATACGTCAGGTATTGGTTGGACTCAACTCGTCTCTGTTGCTGGTGTTGGCGGAAAACATCGATGACCTTCCGGAGATTCGTTCTTTGATTGCGCGGGCTATCAATGACGAACCACCAGCAAAGCTCTCGGATGGCAACACAATCCGCGCAGGTTATTCCGCCGAACTCGATGAACTTCGCTCAGTAAGTGGAAATGCAAAGCAGATCATTGCCACGATGGAGACAACGGAGCGAACTCGGACAGGTATAAACAACTTGCGCATTCGTTTCAACGGAGTCTTCGGATACTTCATTGAAGTTTCAAAAGGAAATGTGAATCGAGCTCCGACCGATTACGAGCGACGTCAAACACTGGCAAATGCGGAACGTTTCACTACACCTGAACTGCGTGATCTCGAAAAGAAAGTACTCGGTGCTGAAGAGCGAATGATTCAATTAGAGACTGAGCTCTTCAATGATGTTTGCCGTCAAATCGCTGTCGAAACAAAACGCATTCAAACTACCGCTCGCGCTCTCGCCGCACTTGACGCCCTCGGCTCGTTGGCTGAAGCGTCTGCTCGGCTCCGTTATTCTAAACCAGTTGTACACGATGGTGATGAACTCGAAATAGTCCAGGGTCGTCATCCAATCATCGAGGCTTTCAATGACGAACCTTTTGTGCCGAACAGTATCTATCTCAATAACTCCACTGACCGGCTGTTGATCATTACCGGTCCAAACATGGGAGGTAAGAGCACCGTGCTGCGCCAGACGGCCATAATTTGCATTCTCGCGCAGATGGGTTGTTTTGTGCCTGCAGAGCGGTCGCGGCTGCCCTTGCTTGATAGAGTTTGGACACGCGTAGGGGCTTCTGACGATCTTACTCGCGGTAGATCGACGTTCATGGTCGAGATGACGGAGACCGCAGCGATCCTTCACAGCGCTACACCACGGTCACTTGTGTTGTTGGATGAGATCGGTCGCGGGACAGCGACATTCGATGGACTCTCGATCGCATGGGCCGTTGCCGAGTATTTGCACAACTCAAGCGATCATGCTGCTAAGACTCTCTTCGCAACGCACTATCATGAACTAACCGAACTTGCAGAAAGGTTGCCGGGTGCACAGAACTATCAAATCACAGCGACGGAACGCGAAGGTGAAGTAGTGTTTCTTCATCGACTTGAACGAGGCCGCGCGTCTAAGTCGTATGGAATTGAAGTGGCGCGATTGGCCGGCTTGCCTCCAGTGGTTCTCGATAACGCACGCGAAGTTCTTGCACGACTGGAGCGATATGAATTGGACGTTTTTGGAGAGGAGCCCGTTCAAGTTGCTGAAGCAAAAGCGGCCACTGCACAAAGTGGCAGTACAACTCATGACGACGGGCACTCCACATCAGACGCGTTAGGTGTAGCCATAACTCGAGCTGCCCGTCGTAAGGCTGCAGCACAAGCATCATTGTTTGATCTCGTCAATCAGAAAGTTGTTGATGAAATTCGCGATCTGGATTTGGAAAGTCTGTCGCCCGTGGAAGCAAAGGACATTCTGAGAAAACTTCGCTCGAGAATCCTCTAAAACCTTCCGCCCTTAACAATAGCTCCTGCGCACTCACCATGCTAAACTGCCTCGACTTTATTTGCCCGACTGATTTTATTCAATCAGACATCGCGATTATAAATGGCTGCTGAATCATTCTATTCACTTCCCCTCGAACAACAAGTTGGCCAGTTCTTCTTCATCGGACTTCAAGGCACAGAGCTAGACGACGCAACTCGCGACTTAGTCACCGAGATTAATCCCGGAGGTGTGATTATCTTCGGTCGCAATGTTGCCGCACCACATCAGCTCCGCGGATTGTTAGACGGCGTCCGTGAACTAGTCCCTACTCCACCACTGTTTGGTGTTGACCAGGAGGGTGGGCTAGTGGATCGGCTTCGAAAGATATTCACTCCGATGCCGTCCGCGCGAACAATTCGGCAGCACGGAGATCTCGCTGCGGCCCGCTCTCTCGGTAGGGTCACAGGCGAACTGCTTCGAATGCTTGGCTTCAATCTGAACTTCGCCCCGGTCATGTCAATCATGACAGACGATCGGGACCTGCTCTCAAATGGTCTCTACTCACGATCCTACGGACGTTCTCCCGGCGAGGTACTCGGTTACACAACTGTGTACATGCGAGGCTTGCAGGGTACGGGTTGTTACGGTTGCTTGAAACACTTTCCGGGCATCGGGGCTGGCGAAGTCGACTCACACGAAGAAATGCCGGTAGTTCGATTGTCGCACGATGACTTGATTGCACAGGACCTCGCGCCGTACATCGAACTGTTTCAGCGAAAAGACGACCGCGTTCGTTGTGTCATGGTCAGTCACGGCGGGTTTCCGGACATCGACATCAGAGAGGAAACAACAGGTGGACTGCTCGAACCAGCTTCACTGAACTACAACATCGTGACCGAGCTTCTGCGCGAAGAACTTGGTTACCAGCACCTTGTTGTCACAGATGATCTGGAGATGGGGGCGATAGCGCGTCACTGTGAAATCGAAGACGCTGCGGTCCGCGCGTTTCTCGCCGGGGAAGACATGTTGTTGATCTGTGCAAGTCCTGAGAAGATTCGTCGTGGCTACCACGCTTTGCTTGAGGCGGCACGCAAGGGCGAACTTCCGAAGGAACGCATTCGCAGTTCTCTTAGACGTATCTCAGCGATGAAGTCTCTAGTGCAACCCCCGCTGCCGCTCGGTCTCGATCGGTTCAAAGCACTCTCAACAGAAATCGAAGCCTTGAATAAGAAACTCAACTACACCTATGGAGGCACCATCAAGTGAGGTTGCCGAAGCTACTCGTTGTT
>PSRF01000384.1 GCA_003175865.1 Blastocatellia bacterium | reverse complement strand
CCTGCCATGCCGTCTCAGCCGCGAGTAATAGAGCTGATACTGACAGTCGCGGATGTTTTTCAAGTTTTAGGATGTTGTTGGCGGTCTCGACTTCACGAAGTGCGCCGTCGATGTCGCCGCTCATGCGATGTGCCTGGGCCAACATCAAACGAGCTTCACCTTCTCGCCAACTCTCGCCTTCCCACTCCTGGTCCAAAAACTCAAGTGCAGTTTTTATCGCGCGGGTCGCTTCGTCAGGACTGAAAGCATCGAGGGACGCTCGCGCTTGCAGTAGTGCATACTCGACGGTCTTTTCTCCGATGTCTGCCTGAGAATAGTGATAAACAAGTTGTGGATAGAAACGTTCGAGTTTTCCTTCATGACGCTTCTCGATGTACTCCGCATATTTGCGATGCAGCGATCGACGTCTACGACGAGAGAGTTCCGCATACAGTACGTCGCGAACGACACCGCTCGAAAATGTCAAACGATCTCCTCGAGACTCTCGCTCTTCTTCGATCAGGCCATCTAGAATTAGTCGATCAATGGCGTCTTCGACGTCAGCATCGTCGTCGGTAAGCATCTCGAGATCACGGGCCTCGAAGATCCTGCCGATCACTGAAGCAACGGTGAGTACTTCACGGAGGTCTTTTGGAAGACGTTCAATTCTTCTTTCGACTACTTGTTGAATAGTTGCGGGCAGATTATCTGTTGCCAAACCGGTTTCGCCGGTTAAGTTCCACGCACCAGTCTCATCTTTCGCAATTCCGCCCGAATCAAGTAGCGACCTGACCATCTCCTTGGTGAAAAACGGATTGCCCTCAGTGCCGTCGTAGAGTTTCTCGATAAGCGAGTTAGTAATGTCTGGCCCACCAACAAGGGTTTCCAGATAGAGTCGATGTTCAGAAGGTGTAAAAGGCCCCAGCGTAATTTGTGAAAAGTGTCGATCGCCACGAAAACTATCGAGCATCTGCGTAAGCGGATGATGCCTGTCGACCTCTGTCGACCTGTAAGTTCCGATTATTAGCGTCGGAGTTGGGCCAAGTCGCCGAACGATGTAGGGAAGCGCTTCAATCGAAACTTCTCCTCCGTGGAGGTGCTCAAGCAAAAGCACCAATGGCTGTCCGCTGCCGATGCGCGTTAAAGTTCGCGCCAGTAGTTCAAATATCGCGGTACGGTTTTCGAGTGTGTGAGTCTCCTGAGTAGATCCAGCCCCGGTTCCTCCAGTTGTGGTTGCAGCCCGAATCTCATCGATCTCAGTTAGCATTGGGAAGAGTGATACGAGACCGCCTGAGAGATCGGACAGATCAGTAGTCGGCGCCGACTGTGAGACACCAGTATCCTTGAAGCGGAAGTACTCCTGAATCGCTTCACAAAAACCCTGGTAAGGATAGGAACGATCCTGTTCGACGAATCGACCGTGCAACACACGAATCTTGCGCACTTTAGCAAGGTTCTCGATCTCATCGAGAACGCGTGTCTTTCCGATGCCTGGCTCTCCGGCTACGACGACGAACTGGCAATCTCCCGCAACCGCAACGTTAAGCTTCTTCTGCAACTCTGCCAGCTCTTTTTCTCGACCGACGAAAGTGGGCAGCGCCGGTCGCGCCATTTTGATCGTGCGCGTGAGAACGAGAGTCAATGCCCGATCACTATCCTTTAGCCGCTCCTTATACCGCTTTAGGGTCGCTGCAACTTCGCCAGCTCGCTGCGGACGTTTGGCTGGATCTTTCGCTAGACAATCCATTATGAGGTGCTCAAGCTCTTCATCGATTGAGGCACCTACAGCGCGAGGCGACTGCGGAAACTCATTAACAATGCGATAGAGAATCGATTGCACGTCACCAGTGAAAGGTGGTTGACCAACTACACACTCGTAAAGGACAACGCCGAGCGAATAGATATCTGAGCGACTATCAATTTCCTTCGCGGCGACCTGTTCCGGACTTAAGTAGGCTGGCGTACCGACAATGGTGCCCGTCTTTGTAATTCGCTCTTCAGTCGCTATACGCGCAACGCCAAAGTCCATGACGCGTATGCGAAGTCCATCTTCATCGCGCAGGACCATGATGTTGTCGGGTTTAATGTCGCGGTGGACCACCCCTCGCGTTGCTCCATCACCGCGTGGCACGTGACTGTAATCGAGCGCTTCCGCGACCTTAATGCCAATGTCGAGGACGTCACCAAGCGAAAGCGTGTCTTCACGGAGCAGGGCAGTGACCGTCCTTCCTTTGACGATGGGCATTACGAAGAACAGCGAGCCTTCATCGAACCCGAAATCGTAGATCGACACGATGGCTGGATGGTCCATCTGTGCCACCAGTTTCGCTTCGTGCTGAAAACGCTGTTCAGTCTCAGGATTGAGCATGGTGGGAGGTATGAGTTTGATCGCAACCTCCCGATCGAGTAGTGGGTCGCGTGCACGATAGACTACGCCCATACCACCGCGGCCCAACTCGCCGGTAATTTCATAACGATTGGATAATTTTTTTCCGATCACGATAGGTTCAATAAACGAGTCAAATTAGCTGCGGTATCCTCTGCATTACCTCGGCAACCTCAGCGCCTCTGCGGTCGTGCATTCAGATCCAACTTCAACCGCCGAGGCGCAGAGGACGCAGAGATTACGCAGAGAAGAACTGAAAAATTAGGATCGAAACTATTCACTCACGCCCACGCGACGTTCCAAGTCATTCCAGCGCGGATCACTGTTCAACGAGTCCATCAGTGGCTCAAGCCTTAAGAACGCAAGAAAGACACTGTGATCTGCAAAAGCTTTCTCCAGCCACGCAAAGGCTTTGTCTTTATCATTCAGACCCGAGCAGACCACCGCCAGGTCACGTCCATCAGCTGACTTCTCTGTATATCTCGTTTCCAATTCTTTGATTACCGCATCAGCCTCATTTTGCTTTCCCAGTTTGGCATAGACGTGTCCCAACAATGCCAGAGAAGCGTTTGATCGGTTGGCGAGTTGAATGCTCTTTTGCGCTTCGGCGAGGGCTTCATCGTAACGACCCTGCTTGACCAGCACGATGCCAAGTGTTTGGTGTGCGGCCCAAAAGTTAGGATCGAGATCGATCATTCGTTGGCATTCGCGGGTTGCCGAATTCAGATCGCCTCGTTGGATGTAATTCTCTGCTACGTTGTTGATGATCACCAGTGAGAGGGGATCGAGTGCTTCGGCTCGTTGAATCTCACTAAACGCTTCATCGAAGCGTCCAACACCGCGCAGGTAGCGCGAATACCAGTGGTGCGCGGTGGGATAGTTCGGGTTGAGCTGAATGGCCCGCAGAAACTCTTTTTCCGCTGCTTTGTCCCAGTCGAGCAGCCATGCAGCGAAGCCCAAAGTTGCATGTGGCTCAGCCAGCGTCGGGTCGAGTTCGATGGCCTTCGCTGCGTAGATCTTTGACAGCGGCATTATTTCGCGAGGGCTCGAGCCGACGTAGTAGTAATTGACCACGTAACAATCGGCGAGTCCTGCGTACGCGAGTGCAAAGTTTGGATCTTTTTCGGTCGCTGCCTTCAGAAGGTCCGTAGCCTTCTTCAGGTTCTCGGATGAGCGCTTGTTCCAGAAATAACGGCCCTGGAGATAAAGCTGGTAAGCCTCGTTGTTCGTCGTATATTGCTTGGTCATTCCCTTCGAGTCGTTGCCCGAAAGTCGTAACTGAAGCTTGTCTGCGATCGCCGCAGCGATTTCGCTTTGTGTTGTCAGCAAGTCTGACATCTTTCGCTGAAACTGTTCTCCCCAGATCGTCTTCTTATTCCTGACGTCAATCAGATCAACGCTAATCAGCAGATCCTCGCCGCGTTGGACCAGTCGTCCTGACATTACTGCATCAACACCCAGCTCGTTCCCGATTTTTTCCGCGTCGATCGTTTGTCCTTTGTAACGAAATGCCGAACTGCGCGGGCTGACCTTGAGATTAGACAACTGAGAAAGACGGTAGATTAGTGATTCTGCCAAACCATCGGACAGATATTCCGACTCGGCATTACCGCTTTTGTTTTCAAATGGCAGGACAGCGACCGACTCGATTCCTTTATCTTTTCTTGAGGCAACAAATCTTCCGCCGATGAAGTAAACGCAAGCAGCTACAACAACCAAGAGAATTGCGATTGCGGCTGCGATGGGACCTTTTCGCAGTATGGTTGTCGAACCAAGGCGGAATGTGTTGGCCGACTGTTGTGGAGGTAGAACTGTTGTTGGACCAGTCGCGCGGTTGACGTTGGTCTGAGTGTCGTGTTGAAGAATGCTTGTATGAACCTCGCTAGCGTCACCCGTCGATCCCAATCGTGCTGTTCCAGCTTCGCTGCCGACTAATGATGAATCCGCTATGAGTGTCGCGCCGTCAACACGACAAAACTTCAATGCTTCATCAACTTCAACGCGATTACATTGCGGGCAGCGTTTCATATGAGATTTGGAACTGTAAATGTCGCTACTGCCGGTCGGTCATCATCACGGCGTTTCGAATCAGCACCCCTCGAGCAAGAACCATTTGCTTGCCATCAGCTGAAATATCAAATGAGACAATCAGACTGTCTTTAAAGTCGGTAAGCGCCTTTGGTTTGCTGCCGTCGATTGGTTGACTCCAAATGTTCGACACATTGTTTAGAGTTGATACATACAAGACGGAGCGACCGTCGCTGGACCAGTGAATCGAAGCTAGCACTGATGTTGAAATTGAATTCTGGAGATCGAAGGTCTTAACTGGTTCTCCGCCTTCAAGCGGTATGACCGCCAACTTCACACCATTTTGAAATGAATTTGCTACATACAGGCATGCTACGAGTTTTCCATCTGGTGAAACTCGCGCAGTGTTGAAGCCTTTGGAGTTGACCTGTATCGATTGACCTCCATCGATCGAGACTTTGAAGATACCGGGCTTTGCTGGATCATTTGACGAATAGACAACCCAATTACCATCTGGTGAAACCGTGGGAACCTCATCCGAAAGACCGCTAGTTAACCGGATCGGATTTGCACCGTTCAAATCACTGCGCCAAATGTTGTAATTCCCCGCGCGATTAGAAGTAAAAACCAGGTAGCGTCTGTCACCTGAAATAGCCACGTCGAAATTGTTGCCCGCATTTGCGGTCAATTGCGTCCGTCCTGTGCCATCAGCATTTATCTTCCAGATGTCTGGTCGTTCGGTTGTTGCAGCGGTAAACAAAATGTTGCCGTCCGGCGACCAGACAATCGATGAGTTGGCGGTTCTAACCGAAGGAATTTGAGTTGCCTTCACATAGTCGGTTGCGGGCATGGACCAAAGGGTAAAGCGTGCGCTCATCTGGACCGTAAGCAGTTTGGTTCCGTCCGCAGTCAGACTCAGGTCCCTATAACCATTTAGATCAGCTGTTACAGGACGGCTTTCCCCTCCAGGGTAAGAGACATAGCGTACCTGAAACTGTCGTCGACCTAGATCGCCGGCAATCATCAGGATGCCCGCCTGGTCAGGTAACCACTGAACCCTACCGATATAAGGCTGACGTTCCCGATTCAACTTCTGGCCAGTGCCGTCGCTGACTTTGAAGACCATCACATCGACATGCTCTCCACCCTCATAGTTCTCGAGTGCGCAGGCGATCAGTCTTCCATCTGGAGACCACGATGGACCAGTGAAGTAGAGTGGTGAGAACGACTCGGGCACCTTCTTCACAACCAGTGCGCTCTCGCCTGTTCCGTCTGCGTTGGCAATAACCAGCGAGCTCTCGCCGTTGCTGCTGTAATCTCCGCGCACAAACGCTATTTGCTTTCCATCGGGTGAAAAAGTCACCGGGCTATCAATTTTCGAAAGCAGTTGCGTCGGCGTACCGCCAAGCACGGGCACGCGATACAGCGCGCGAGTACCGAAAGGATCAAAGACGTAATACAACGAAGTGCCATCGGGGGAGAACGTAATGCCGTAATAACCACCCTTCATTGTCGCAACTACCTGAACATCATTGCTGACGTCTATCTGTCGGATCCAAAGTGTTTGTTGTCCGATGCCGCTCTCGACGTGGGCCAGGTATTTTCCATCGGGAGAAATCGCGACATGAATCGTACTCTCAAAGTTAGTTAGCTGAGTAATTTGAGGCGACAGGAAGTTACCACCCGATCCTCGGGATTGCTTGTATTTGAGGAGAAATAGGCCACCGGCTACAACTGCAACGACGAGTACGAGTGCAATAACGGCGGACGCTCGATGCTTTTTGAGCTCACTGAATATAAACTCAGCACTCGACGTACCAGTTGTAGAACTCGAGGTTGTATCGCGAAGAGAACTTGGTCCGTATGTCGAGATTGCCGTGGCACTGACTGCCGTTGACTGAGTTGACGACGCGCTTTGGGAGTCTGTTGCGGCCTCCTTGATTTCGCGCCGAATCTCTTTCAGCTCGATTGCGACGTCCTTGATGTTTTGATAACGCTCATCACGATCCTTAGCTAAACAGCGACGAACTATTCGCTGCAAATCGGCTGGAACTGCCGGGTTTAGATCACGAATTGAAGGCGTTGGCTCACGAATGATTTTGTTTAGCTTCTCAACGATGTCGGCGCCAGCAAATGCCTTTTGGCCAGTCGCTGCTTCAAACAAGATGCAACCAAACGCAAAAATGTCTGAACGATGGTCGATGTCATCAACTTTTCCCTGGGCTTGTTCTGGCGACATGTAGCCGATGGTTCCCATCACCATCCCTGGATTCGTCAGGACTTTGCGCGTTGCATCTTCCGAGCCCGAACCCACACCTGCTGGTTCCGACAATTTGGCCAGTCCGAAATCGAGGATCTTCGTATGACCATCACGGGTAATCATGATGTTGTCAGGTTTCAGATCACGGTGGACGATGCCCGCTGAATGCGCTTTGGCCAGACCTTCAGCAGCATGCTGAAGAACGCGTAAGAGTTTGGTGAGCTCGTTGGGTTCACGATGCATCATTTCCCGCAACGTCAGGCCATCGATGAACTCAATTGCCATGAACTTCAAGCCCTTGCTTTCACCGATTTCGTAGATGTGAGCGATATTGGGATGGTTAAGAGCCGCCGCAGCTTTTGCTTCTCGAACGAAACGTTCCATGCGATCGCTATTGGCGGCGACGTCGCGTGGAAGGATCTTTAGGGCGACGTTACGATCTAGTTCTGTATCTTCAGCGAGGTAGACTTCACCCATCCCCCCAGCACCAAGTTTGGAGATGATTCGATAATGCGAGAGCGTCGTGTTGGGGGATAACTGCATCAGCGACTCTTGATTGTGGCTGCCGATTACAAAAGGCTTGTATTCAAATTTTAGGCTATCGTTCTAATCCAGGACCAAACTAATTTCATTCCGCGTTTGTCGGTAAATTCATCCTCTTAAGGAGATTCTTGAATCGCGGGTCGTCGCGCAGTGGATCCATGAATGGATCGACTGACATTCGTCCCAGGTAGCAATCCCTTTCGTCAAACGATCTTTCGAGTTCAGCGAATGCTTTGTCTTTGTCGCCTAACGTTGCATAGATGGACGCGAGATAGTAAGACCGGACGTAGCGAGTTTTCGCAAGCTCCCGGAGTAATGATATCTGCTGCTCGGCCTCAGTCCTTTTACCCTGTTTCGCATACGCCTGCGCGATCACATTTACGAATACCCAGCCGAAAGGCGAATCCGGTGACACCTGCCGAGCTACAGTGATGGCTTCGTCATACTTTCCGTTTGCGATTAAGGCCATTCCGAGCCAATGGCGAGCGAGGGGAAAGGTTGGATCAAGATCGAACACATTGCGTCCCTGCGCGAGCGCCTTGTCATACTTCCGAGCATAGATGGAGGCGCTTGTCAGAACGGCATTGTTGATCATCGAAAGCGGTTCGAGTTCTACAGCACGTTCCATCTCGGCGAGTGCAGCGTCCGCCTTTCCCATCGACGCGAGATACGAGACATAGGCAACGTGTGTGTACGAGATGTTCGGATCGAGTTCCAGCGCTTTCTTGAAGTGGCTTTCTGATTCGGCCCAATTCCAATCATAGAGCGCGAGGGAATCACCAAGCGCCGAATGTGCCTGAGGAAGCATCGGATCGATCTCGAGGGCACGTAGGGCAGCTGCCTTTGCTAGTGGTATGCAATCCTTCGGCGGCACATCCGGATTTTTCCCCATTGAGTTATATGCTTCGGCAGTCGCTGCATAGGCCAGCGCAAAACTCGGGTCGATCTCGATCGCCTTTTTATAACTTTCAATGGCCTTGTCGAGATCATCTTTGGTTCGTCGCGACCAGTGATATCGACCTTTCAAGTACAGTTGATACGCATCGTTGCTGCTCGTGTACTTCTTGTTGATCCCGCGCTCGTCACCCTCAAGTCGTAGCTGCATCTTCTGGGTTAGTGTAGTCGCCATTTCACGTTGCGTTGCGAGCAAGTCGGCCATCTTGCGATCGTACTGCTCAGCCCAGACGAGTTTCTGAGTACGTGCATCGATCAGTTGCACGCTGATGCTCAGGTTATCGCCTGCCTGCATCAGTCGACCGGTCAACACCGCATCCACATCTAGTTCCTTCGCGACAGTAGCCACGTCTTTCGCGGTTCCTTTAAAACGCATCACCGAGCTTGTTGGACTGACTCGCACGTTCGGCAGTTGTGAGAACCGAAAGATCAGTGAATCGGTCAGTCCGTCCGATAAGTACTCGACGTCTGCATTCCCACTGGCATTAACGAATGGCATAACGGCTATCGAGTTTATCGTTGCAGCGCTATTGTGAGTTCGGGAGGCGAACGCAAAGTAACCAACCGCCGAAATCACTGCCAAAACAAGGACTGCCACAACTGAGGTTGCAAGTTTGTGACTCTTTGCCTGGGTCACAGCGTACTCGAGACTTGAAGTCGACTTTGCACTCTGCGTTGAGATCACACGACCGCTTCTTGTCGCATCGACTGGGTATGGACGCGTTTCGCTTTCAGCGATTGGACCAGTCGTTGACTCACTACTCGGCACTATCACTCTCTCAATCTCACCTTTAATGTCGAGGTCGCGACGCAAGTTCTTCAAGTCGATTAATAGATCGCGCACTGACTGGTATCGCATGTCGACATCCTTTGTCAGGGCCTTGCGAACTATTCGTTGTAACTCAGGCGTGGCATTTGCCGGAGGTACAGGTTCTTTCTCAAGGATTGCGACAACGGTGTGATTGACGGTTTCACCAGAGAAGGGAACTCGTCGTGTGAGCACTTCATAAAGCACCACGCCGAGACTCCAGATGTCTGTTCGCGCGTCTGTCGGGTTACCGCGAGCTTGTTCCGGCGACATGTAAAAGACAGTTCCCATCACCACGCCGGGGTTTGTGTTTACTTGCAAACGCGTCGCGGCTTCAGGATCCGCTGATTTCGTTTCGGGTTCGGATAACTTGGCCAATCCAAAATCAAGCACCTTCGCGTAACCATCCTTACGCACCATAATATTTTCGGGCTTGATATCGCGATGGATTATCCCTGCTTCATGGGCAGCCGATAGGGCTTCCGCAACTTGCTCACTGATCCGCAAGATCTCACTCAAAGTAAGCGTTTCCGCTCGTTTGAGTAGCTCGCGCAGCGTATGACCGTCGATTAGTTCCGTTGCGATATAGTTTTTACCATCGACCTCGCCGATTTCATGGATCGTCAGGATGTTAGGATGGTTGAGCGCCGAAGCAGCCTTCGCTTCCTGAGTGAAGCGTTTAAGTTTGTCCGGGTCTTTACTGAACTGTTCGCTCAGAAACTTGATCGCTACTTTCCGATCTAGTGTCGTATCCTGGGCCAAGTACACCTCACCCATGCCGCCTTCGCCGATCTTCGAAACAATCCGGTAATGTGAAATCGTGGTGTTAGCTGATAACGACATCTACGAGATACCCACACGTTTCATTAGATCAGTAAAGCGTTCGTCTGAACGGACCGGATCGAATTTCGGTTCGACTTTAAGCCACGTCATCCATGGTGAACGCGCATCGAATGCTTTCGACAACCAGTTGAGCCCTTCATCCTTTTGCCCGAGCGCGACGTACACCAGGGCAATACAGGCAGGATCTACATACTCATGCGTGGACTTTTCTTTCAGTGTGTCGACGATTTTGAGCGCCTGGTCCTTTTGTCCATTAAAAGCGTATGCGTAGCCGAGTTCCATCAGGACTCCCGAGTCGTCGCCTGCCATTTGTCGTGCTTTCAACATAGTCTCAATGGCTTCTTTGTAAAGTCGCTTCTGAACATAACTCTGAGATAAGCAAGCGTACGAAGACACGAACGTAGGATCCAGTTCAAATGCCTTTCTGCATTGAGTGATCGCCTCGTCGTATTTGCGAGCGATGTAGAGCGACCATCCCATTTCTATGTTTATAGGAAGCGAAAGTGGGTCGAGTTCAAGTGCGCGTTGCATTTCCGCGATTGATTCCTCAGGCTTCCCCAGCGTGTCCAGAGCCTGGCAGTAGAAGTGGTGATCGTCTTCGTAGTTCGTATTGATCTCGATCGCCCTTGCGTAAGACGCGTCGAGTTCCTTGGCACGTTGCGCTTCTCTCTGAGCACCAGCCCAGTCCCAGTCGTAAAGAAGTTTGCAGACTGCCAACGAAATGTGACCCGCGGCAAGATTGTCATCGATTCGTAGGGCAGCTTCGGCGGCAGTTTTCGCTTTTGGGAACACTTCTTTCGGCGGACGATACATGTAGCCAAGTACGGCGTACGCATCTGCTAACCCCGAGTATGCCAAGGCATATCTCGGATCTCGCTCGATAGCTTGCTGAAAATAGCTGACGCTTTGCTCCAGTGCATCTTTCGTATATTTCTTCCAGTTGTATCTTCCTTTCAGATAGAGCTGATATGCTTCAACATCTTGCGTGTACTGTTTAGTTAATTGGGTTTTGGTATCGCCAGTCAGTTTCACCGCTAATTTACGAGCTATCTCATCTGCAATATCCCCTTCCAGCGTTAAAACATCAGAGGCCTTCCGATTATATTTTTGTCCCCAGAGCTGAGTTTGTTTACTTGTATCGATGAGATCGGTTTGGATACTTAAAGTGTCTCCAATCTGGCTTACTTTGCCGGTCAGAATCGATCTCACACCCAACGCGCGTGCGATCTCCTGTAGATCCGTTCCTCGACCTTTGTACCGAAATACTGCGACCCGCGGTGTCACTCGGAGATCAGGCACCTGTGAGAGCGAATTGATGATACTTTCCGTGATGCCATCAGAAAGGTATTCCATATTCGGGTCACCACTCGCATTCACGAGTGGTAACACCGCGATGGACTCAATTGCAGTAGGGCCTGCATCTCGATTTCGATAGTTGTAAAAGTAAACGGTGATAAGTCCAACTACTATGATTAGGACCATCCCGATAAGCGCTACCGGTCGCCTCGTCCGTTTTGATGTCACACCAGTCACGAACCTGGGCTCCGTAACGTCTGTAGTATCGCGTTTGAGATTCTGAAGGTCGACCAACAACTCATGCGCTGTCTGGTAGCGACGTTCTTTGTCTTTCTCGAGACACTTCCGGATCATTCTTTCGAGTTCTGCGGGTGCGCTCGGGTTGAACCGTGATACTGCTTCTGGTTGAGAGTGGCCTATGCGATCGATAGTTTCGGTGGTGGTCTGTCCGCTAAATGCTAGTCGGCCTGTTGTCATTTCGTAGAGCACTGCGCCGAAACTGAAAATATCCGACCGGCTATCCATTGATTGGCCCAGAGCTTGTTCCGGGCTCATATACATCACTGTCCCCATGACGATTCCCGGAGTCGTTAGGAGTTCAGTACTAGCTTCACTTGAATGGTGTTCAACAACCTCGGTTTTGATTTTTGCGAGACCGAAGTCAAGCAACTTCGCATCTCCTCGAGGCGTTACCATTATGTTTGCGGGTTTAATATCGCGGTGGACAATTCCTTTGCTGTGAGCTTCCTCGAGAGCGGCGGCGATCTGGCACGCAAGCGCCACGATTTCATCAACTGGAAGAGGGTGTCCGTTGATCTTAAGGTTGAGTGGTGTACCTTCAACATACTCCATCGCGATGAAGTGCAAACCATCTGACTCGCCAACTTGATAGATGTGAGCAATGTTTGAGTGGTTTAAAGCTGCGGCCGCTCGAGCCTCGTGAACAAATCGCCGTTCTCGGTCCCTATCTCCTACAACGTCTTCAGGAAGAATCTTCAACGCCACGCGCCGATTCAGCTGAGTATCCTCAGCGAGATACACTTCACCCATTCCGCCTGCACCAAGCCTGGAGAGGATTGTGTAATGGGCCAGCGTTGAATTGGGGGATAGGTCTGGCATTGGATCTAATCGAGATTCTTCTCTGTGTATCTCAGAACACCGAGTAGCACGGGGAAGAATTGCTCACTGTGGTAGACCAAGTTTCTTCAACATCTCTACAAATCGCGGATCGTCGCGGAGTGGTTTCATAAAGGGATCAGTCTTCAGGAAACCACAGTACTGCTCGTTGTCGTCAATTGATTGAGCAACCTTCGCAAATGCTTTGTCTTTGTCACCCAGCTCAGCGTAAAAACTAGCAATGTCATACTGCATCATTTTGTATTCGCTCGGTTGTGCGCATATTTCTCGCAATAAACCGAGCCAGCCGCCTTTTGTGAACTGTTCTCGGATCAACTTCGCTGCTTCTTTCTCATCACGCTCTTCTTTAGCCTTGATCAGTTCCGCGATTGCCTCCGGATACCTGCGCTGTAAACGGTAGACGTTGAACAAATAGTAGTGCGACAGCCAGAAATCCGGGGAAAGGTCAATCGTCTTTTTTGTTTGTGCCTCGCTTTCTTCGATTTTGCCTGAATAAAACAAGCAATACGAGTAGTTGATGTTTCCAGCGAGTGAAAGGGGTTCAATCTCCAAAGCGCGTTTCACTTCGGCCGTGGATTCCTCAAACTTGCCCAGAAAAAGAAGCCGCAAGGCTTCGAGTCGGTGTGCATCTGTCGAGTTTGGATTGATCTCAAGAGCACGTTTATTCTCTCGTTCCCAATTGGCAATGTCATGATCCCTAAGAAACGAAAGTATCCCGAGTGTTATGTGTGGTTCAGCAATGTTGCCATCAAGTTCGATTGCTTTCTTCGAATATTCAAGACTTTTTGGAAACACGTCTTTGGCTGGCGAGTAACCGTAGATGGCAAGATAGGAATATCCGAGCGCCAAACCTGCATAGGCCATCGCATAATTCGGATCCAAATTTATTGCCTGCTGAAAAAATTCGATGGCGCGCTGTGAATCTTTTGGCGTGCGTTTGTTTGCGAAAAAACGACCTTGCAGATAGAGCTTGTACGCGTCAGAGTTTTGAGTGTAGTTCTTTGTAACCCTTTGCTCTTCCGCGCCGGTCAGCTTTGTTCGCAACTTGCTTGAAACATCACGAGCAAGATCACTTTGAAGGGATACCAGATCAGATTGCCTTCGATTGTATTGATCGCCCCAGATCAAGTTACCAGTCCGCGCGTCAACGAGTTCGAGATAGACCGTCAAATCTGATGCCCGCTGCACAACCCGTCCGTTGAGCAC
>PSRF01000268.1 GCA_003175865.1 Blastocatellia bacterium | reverse complement strand
AAGCAACAACCAAGAGAGCGATCACTCATCAGGACTACGACTCATGGCGCTCGATCCAAGCGCCGCAAATCTCACGCGACGGTCGTTTTGTCGCTTACGCATTTATGCCGCAGGACGGCGACGGCGACATTGTTGTTCGCAACATTGCCAGTGGTGCGGAGTGGCGGGGGCCCAGAGGATACCACCCACCAGTACCGCCGCCAGACGACCCCGGCGCGAACCTCGCAGAGTTTCAAGCCACGCAGGCACGTCTTATCCGACCGGTCTTCACTGGCGACATTCGATTTGTAGTCTTCACTACTGAACCTCTCAAAGCGGATTTGACGAAAGCAAAGAAAGAAAAGAAAAAGCCTGAAGACATGCCCAAGAATGGTCTCGGCATTATGGATATTGCAACTGGAAGTGTTGCACGGATCGAGAAGGTCAAGAATTTCCAAGTACCCGAAGACGGTTCGGGTTTCATTGCTTACCTTCTTGAAGGAAAACCGGAAGAGAAAGCAAACACTTCGGCACAGTCGACTGCATCAACTGAGCAACCTGCCGCATCACCGACACCTCAACAAAATCGCACGGGCTCCAATCGCAATCAGAAGAAGAAGGAGTACGGATCTGACCTCGTACTGCGCAACACGACCAACGGGACGGAGCGCGTGTTCAACGACGTCCTCGACTACTCGTTAAGCAAAGATGCAAAGACTCTCGCTTTTGCAGTCTCCTCAAAGAAAGAAGAGACAAATGGCGTCTATGTCGTCACGCCTCAAACGGATGCGGCACCTGTCGCACTTGTTTCAGGAAAGGGAAAGTTTCAAAAGCTCACGTGGGATGAGGAACAAACTGAGTTAGCGTTTATCAGCGACAAGGACGACGTCGCAGCGAAACAACCAAAGTTCAAAGTCTATCTGTGGAATCGTAGTAGCGGTTCGATGGAGGGTCAGGCTAACCACAGCGTGTCCGCGATTAGTGCCACCGAAATCGTGTCGACAGACACTCCGGGGTTTCGCAAAGACTTTGTTGTCAGTGAAAAAGCAAACTTGACGTTTTCACTCGATGGCGCGCGTTTGTTTCTGGGCGCGGCACCTCCACCCGAACCGGAGAAGAATCCCGACGAAGAGATTCCTGCCGATGAGAAAGTGAATGTCGATTTGTGGCATTGGAAGGACGACTACATTCAGCCAATGCAGAAGGTGCGCGCTGAACAAGATCGCAATCGTTCGTATCGCGCTGTTTACCTGACTCGTGAAAAGAAGTTTGTGCAGCTCGCTGATGAAGCGATGGGAGGTGTGTCGCCTTCAAATGATGGTCGCTTCGCTATCGGTAGTGATAACCGGGCTTACCGAATCATTGCTGATTACGATCCAGGGTTCACTGACTACTATTTGGTCAACACTAGTGACGGAACGCGAAAGTCAATCGGTTCAAAGAAACGCTTTGGTGCGTCGCTGTCGCCTGGCTCGAAGTACGCGATCTTCTTCGATGGCAACGATTGGAACTCGTACTCAATCGCCGAGGGACGTGTTGTCAATCTCACGAAAGATCTTGGTGTGCCTTTCTTCGACGAAGAGAACGACACCCCCTCAACACCTGAATCGTACGGAATTGCAGGTTGGACCAGGGATGATCGGGAAGTGCTTATCTACGATCGGTACGACATCTGGCAAGTTGCTCCAGACGGAAGTGGTGCAAAGAATCTAACGGATGGAGTTGGCCGCAAAGAGAAGATCAAATTTCGTTACGTAAGATTGGATCCAAAGGAGAAGTCGATCGATCCGGCGAAGATGTTGTTATTGCACGCTGAAAATGAAGAGACGCTTGACTCTGGTTTTTATCGCGACAAGGTCAACGGCACACTGCCGCAGAAGCTGATAATGGGAGCAAAGGATTTCAATAATCCCACCAAAGCTAAGGACGCGGATGTGTTGATGTTTACTGCATCGCGATTTGATGAATTCCCGGATGTCTGGGTGACGGGACCTGATTTTAAAGACTTAAAGAAAGTGAGTAACGGAGACGAACAGCGGGCGAAGTACAACTGGGGTACAGCGGAGTTGGTTCGTTTCAAAAATACCGATGGTGTGCCTCTGAAAGGTGTGTTGTTGAAGCCGGAAAACTTCGATTCAAAGCGCAAGTATCCGATGATCGTTTACATCTACGAAAAACTTTCGCAGGGCTTGCATAGCTTTCATAATCCAGGTCCGGGTACTTCGATCAATCCGACCTTTTACGTCAGCAACGGATATCTCATCTTCATGCCCGATATCGTCTACACGATTGGTTATCCAGGGCAGAGTGCTTTGAAATGTGTGCTACCGGGAATTCAGGCCGTCGTTGACCAGGGTTTTGTTGACGAGAATGCGATTGGGATTCAAGGCCATAGTTGGGGTGGTTATCAGATCGCATACATGGTGACGCAAACAAATCGTTTCAAGGCTGCAGCCCCAGGCGCAGTCGTTGCCAACATGACTAGCGCATACAGTGGCATTCGTTGGGGAACCGGTTTACCGCGACAGTTTCAATACGAGAGAGCTCAATCACGTATTGGTGGTAGTTTGTGGGACTACCCGCTTCGCTACATTGAAAACTCTCCTGTGTTTCGTGCGGATCGTGTGCAAACTCCTTTGTTGATGATTCACAACGACGAAGACGATGCGGTGCCGTGGTATCAAGGGATTGAGTATTACCTTGCGCTTCGTCGGTTGAACAAAGAGGTGTACATGTTTAGCTACAACGGCGAAAAGCATGGACTTCGGAAACGAATAAATCAGAAGGACTACACGCATCGGTTGCAGGAGTTCTTCGATCATTTCCTGAAAGGAGCACCTGCACCGGAATGGATGGTAAAGGGTATTCCGTACCTGCAGCGTGACAAGGAAAAGGAAAAGTATCGAGTAACCGACAAAGCAGACAATCAACCTTAGATCAACTCCTCGGGGTGCGGTGCCTTGTCACGCTTTGGCGTGCGAAGGTTAACTGGTCTCAACGAAGAATGAAGGTGACGAGCGTTAATACAAAAGCGGTGACAAGGCACCACACTGTATATGCGTGCCTTACAGCGTCCGTTGTCTTACTTCTATTATCATTTCCTGCCTCAGCGCAGCGGGACCTCACACGTTATGTCGATCCTTTCATCGGAACTGGCGCCAATGGTCATACTTACCCCGGCGCAGTAGTTCCATTCGGCATGGTTCAACTCAGCCCCGACACACGTCTGACCGGCTGGGATGGAAGTTCTGGCTATCACTACTCAGACAGCGTCATATACGGGTTCAGTCATACACATCTTAGTGGCACTGGCATCCCAGATTACTGCGACATTCTTTTCATGCCGACTACAGGTGAGGTCCATTTCAATGCGAGTGGGGATCGTCCAGAACTCGGCTATGCATCTCGTTTTCAACATAAGAATGAAACTGCGAGTCCAGGTTATTACTCAGTAAGGCTTGACGACGACAGTATGCTTGTAGAACTCACCGCCACTGCTCGTGCGGGCTTTCATCGTTACACCTTTCCCAGAACAAACGTTGCAAACATCATTATTGACCTTGTACATCGCGACAAAGTCATCGACTCTGGAATAACGATTACCGGTGAAAGGAGTGTTGTTGGATGGCGTCGCTCCACTGGTTGGGCCAAGGATCAAATCGTCTATTTTGCTGCCGAGTTTTCAAAACCATTCTCGTCGCAGGCGATCGATCGCGAAAATGAAATTAGCGCAGGTCTCCGTGAGGCTAATGGAAGAAGCATCAAAGCCTCATTGACTTTCGACGCGTCTGATGGTGCACCCATACTCGTTAAGGTTGGGATTTCGTCGACGAGCGTTGAAGGTGCGATGAAGAACCTCGTCGCTGAAATTCCGGGCTGGGACTTCGACGCAGTTAGGAATAAAGCGTCCGCAACGTGGAATAGTGAACTGAACAGAGTCTCTGTGACAGGTGGTACGGACGCCCAGCTCAAAAACTTTTACACGTCACTCTATCACGCGATGTTGGCGCCGAATATTTTCATGGATGTTGATGGAAAGTATCTGGGCCATGATCGACAGGTTCATACCGCAGATGGTTTCACTAACTACACCGTCTTCTCGTTATGGGACACTTTCCGCGCTGCCCATCCTCTCTACACAATCATCGATCAGAAACGAACTGTCGACTTCATAAACACATTCCTTGTCGAGTATCAGCAGGGTGGTCGACTGCCTGTGTGGGAATTAGCAGGGAATGAAACCGATACGATGATTGGTTATCACGCTGTTCCCGTCATTGCGGATGCTATTGCGAAAGGCATTCGTGGCTTTGATATTGAGCTCGCTTTTCAGGCGATGAATCACAGTGCCGAGTTGAAGCACTACGGACTCGCAGCCTACATCGATCATGGTTACATCGGTTCCGAAGAAGAACGCGAGTCGGTTTCAAAAACTCTTGAGTACGCTTATGACGACTGGTGCATTGCGCAAGTGGCAAAGTTGCTGGGTAAACGCGACGATTACGATCGGTACATGGCGCGTGCCCAGTACTACAAAAACGTTTTTGATGTGCACACCGGCTTTGCGCGGCCACGCGTGAATGGGAACTGGCTCACACCATTCGACCCGCGGGAAGTCAACCGCAGTTTTACTGAAGGCAATTCGTGGCAGTACACCTTTTTTGCACCGCAAGACATTAGCGGGTTAATCGATTTAATCGGAGGTCGAGAACAATTCGCGAAGAAGTTGGACCAGCTGTTCTCAGAAAACAGCCGCACGACTGGTCTCGAGCAGTTGGACATTTCCGGTTTGATTGGCCAGTACGCACATGGCAACGAACCAAGTCACCACATGGCTTATCTTTATGACTACGTCGGACAGCAGTGGAAGACCGCAACGCGCGTGCGACAGATCCTCGACGAATTTTATCGTCCAATTCCTGCTGGGTTGATTGGAAATGAAGACTGCGGACAGATGTCTGCCTGGTACATCTTGAGTGCGGCAGGTTTCTATCCAGTCACACCGGGTTCGACCATCTACGCGATCGGAACGCCGCTGTTCCCGGAAGTTCGCTTCAATCTTGAGAACGGGAAATCATTTGTCATCAAGGCAAACGGAGTCTCAGAAAAGAATATCTACATCCAGTCGGCGGTACTGGATGGCAAACCATATACGAAGTCGTACTTGACTTATCAGGATTTGATGACAGGCGGTGAACTCGCATTTGTGATGGGACCACGACCAAATATGAGCTGGGGAGTTGGCGCAGGAAATGAACCGGTGTCGAGCATTGACACGCAACCGATCATACCTGCACCTGTGATTGTTGCATCAGGACAAACATTTAAAGATCGGATTCAACTCGATCTAAAAAATAACTCACTAAACTCATCAAATTTAACCATTCAGTACACTGTTGATGGTTCTGAGCCAACGAAGCAGTCGTCACCGTTTACTGCGCCCTTCTTCGTCGACAACAGCGCGACTGTCAAAGCTCGCAGTTTCGACGCTAATGGTCGTGCGAGTTCTGTTAGTACGGCAACCTTTCATCGCATACCACACAATTGGACCATTCAGCTGCTTTCGAGATACAGCCAACAGTACAGCGCTGGTGGTGATTTTGCGCTCATTGATGGGATACGTGGGACGACGAATTGGAGTGGTGGTGGTTGGCAGGGATACCAAGATCAGGATTTCGTCGCTGTGATTGATCTGGGTTCTCTACAGTCTGTCTCGAAGTTCAGTGCCGGGTTTTTACAGGATGTCGACTCGTGGATACTGATGCCGCGGAGTGTGGACTTTGAGATATCGACAGACGGTGAGAAGTTTTCCAGCGTTGGTTCTGTTGCTAGCGATGTGTCGGATAGGAGAACTGGAGTTGTGGTGAAAGACTTCAGCTTGAGCACGTCGACCCATCAAGCGAGGTATGTACGCGTAAGGGCGGTGAACTACGGCAAACTCCCGGAGTGGCATCCGGGCAGTGGCGGTGCTGCCTGGATCTTTGTCGACGAGGTGATGATTGAGTAGTGTTGATCGCTATGCTGGGAGCGCAGGCGTCCTCGCCTGCTAGTTCGGCATAGTCGACTTGTAAATCTAATTAGCAGGCGAGGACGCCTGCGCTCCCAGCACAACGGTTTCCTCGTTTGACGTTGAGAGTTTCCTACCAGGAAATCTCAAATTCGTAATCTGAGGCGCCGCTCTTCTTGTCGAGAATTCGAATCACCACCGAGTAATCATTTTCACGCGACGGTTGTTGCTCGATGTAAACCTCACCGCGACTTTTCTTTACATTCAACTTCACGTTTACGCGTCGCGGCGGCAGCGCTGCAGAAAAATTCGCTACGCCGTCGGGAAAAGGTGTGCCGCCAAGGGTCTTCACATACGCGCTACCGCCGGTAATGGTAATTCGCACGTCATCATCAACCCGTCCCTTCCAGGTCATACTGCCACTTGATGAACCACCACCAGGGTATGGATTTGGATACTCGGGTCCCGGCCCGTAGTAGTCGACCTCGCGCCCGATGTCCGACAAAGTGCGTTGTATGTTTCCCCAACGATTTTGTTGATTGTTGTTTCGATCAATTGATCGCGCCATGTTTTGGACGACTTGAAACGCTTCGCGTATGTCCTGAGCTCGAAGGCGATCGTTGACCATACGATTAAACAGTTGCGCAGTCGCGCTGAATTGCTGGGCCAACATCGCAGCATTGACGTCAGTACGCCCGCGACCTGAATTTGCATAATTTCGATAGCTATTGTCAGCGAAATCAGCCGCGTCGTTTGCGAGTCTAGATGCCAGGTCATTGAGTCGACCTGATTGAGCAAAACTCGAGCCGCACATTAGTAATAATGCGATAAAAATCAACGACACTCTTTTCTTTATCATCCGGATCTCCTCAGTCGAATATTCACTCTACGTAGGAATCTTGTTGATGCGATGGTGATTGTGTCAACTGAAATTTTCCAAGCCCACGGCGCAGATTGAACGATTATTAAAGACCACCGGCTTTATGCCGGTGGTTTTTACGGTCGACCTAATCGGCGCCCACAAAAACCGGTCGCGCGGCGAAGCCGCGAAGATTGGGGAGCGACGTTGATTAGGTTCAGACTAAAAACCACCGGCATGAAGCCGGTGGTTTTAGATGAGAGAATTGGCAGCGATTATTTGATGGACAAGAGGCCTGAAGAACCGGCGAGATCGGTGGGAACTCTCTTATGAAATAGTTTTTAGCCTTGCCTCAAGAGCTTCACGGCGACTGCGGCTCAACTTCAATTGCACACCATCATCCAAAACGAGAATGTAATCGCCGTTAAAGTGGGGATGCATCTCTTTCACTCGATCCAAGTTCACAATAATCGAACGATGTATGCGAACAAATTTAGTGGGATCGAGCTGTGCCTCAAGGTCGTGCATCTTCTCGCGTAACAGGTACGCCTTCTGAGCGACGTGCAACTTGGCGTAGTTGCCGTCCGCTTCAATCCAGTCGATATCTTCAACCTTTACGAGAATCACACGACTGGCAAGCTTCACCATGACTCGAGAAAGGTATGGTTTGCGTTGTAGAGAACCCTCGCGCAGTTGTCCTCGTTCTTGCAG
>PSRF01000430.1 GCA_003175865.1 Blastocatellia bacterium | reverse complement strand
ATCTCATGAGACAGGTACTCGGAACACGAGGCGTTTGCGACGTAAGGAGCGATTACAACCTTATCCTCTGGTGGCGAGTTCATTACTTAAAGAAGACCTCTGATCCAACCGCCGTCAACCTGGAGTGTGACGCCGGTAATGTACGAAGCTCTCTCCGAAGCTAGAAACGCAACCACAGCGCCAATCTGATCCGGAGATGCGAGGCGTTTCATCGGAGCTTGAGAGGCCCACTGATCGATCATCTCTTGTTTAGATTTTCCCGTGGCGCGTCCACGGACTTCCGCTAGTTCGTCTTGATGTTCAGTCAGCGTGTAACCGGGAGCGACGTTATTCACCGTAATCCCGTCAATCGCAACTTCGTTTGCAAGTGTTTTGGCCCAACCAGTCAATGCCGCACGCATCGTATTTGACAGTACGCCTCCGTTGAGTGGCTGCTTCGCAGAAATGGACGAGATGTTGATAATGCGGCCCCATTTCCTTTTACGCATTGCCGGCAGCACCAGTTTTGTAAGTCGTATTGCTGACACGAGAGTTAGTTCAAATGCTAGTTGTAGCTTCTGTTCATCAGTTTCATCGAAACTACCGGCTGGCGGACCTCCCGCATTCGTCACCAGAATGTCGATGACACCGGCCTGTTGCTGAGCAACCGCTACAAACTGTTCAGCAGCGGCAGCATCAGTAACGTCACACGCGATGCCAGTCACTTTCGCGGCGGTCTGTTCATGGATTTTTCGAGCTGCTTCACTCGCTCGAGCTTCATTACGTGAGCACAAAAATACCTGAGCACCTTCACGTGCCAGTTCAAGGGCACAGGCGTATCCGAGTCCTTGACTGGCGGCCGCCACCAGCGCGACGCGATCTCTTAATCCCAGGTCCATCTCTCTTTTGGAATGCGCTGACTCTATCAGCCCTTTAGCCTAAAACGCATTTAGTTGATAAAAGCGCTGACAGAGTCAGCGCTCTCCAAGACTCTCAATGCACTCTTCGATTAACTGATCTGGATCGCTGTTCTTGAACACCTGAGCGTGGGATCGTTTGCCAAACTTCTCCAAAAGATAATCAACCTCATCGGCGACACCACCACTGCCAGTCAAGCACCCGATGATCTTTCCTTCATCATGCGCGATTGTAAACTCGTTCAGCGAACCCATCGCACCGGCGATAAACAGAACGATGTCGCATGACCGCACAAGCACCACATTTCGCCCTTTCAGACCAAACCCGGTGTAAACGATAGCATCACAAGCATCGAGAGGTAGTTTATAAGCGTCAATGTGCTCACGCTCTGAAGCACCTGGGGAGACTCCGATGTGAAATGTACCTGCGTCATGTGCAGCTTTTCCCACGACGTAAACAATCCCCGTCGTTGCACCCGTAAGAAGCACACACTCACGATTGGCGATTGCCGCTGCGAGGTTTTCCCCCTTCTGAATCAGCACAGCACGCGCCTCAGGGGTCCCGCTGTCCGCCGCCGAACCCATCACTCCGATTTTTATATTGGGTGACTCAGCCATCTTTAGTCGGTAGATTGGTGAATGACTTCCAGCTGGCGCTGCTCCTCTGACCTATGGATGACCGTCGTTGCCAAGGTGTGTTTTTCCTTGTCCCACCAACGTTCCGTGATGAACCAGATTACTCCTGGTATCAGAAAAAAACTTCCAACGCCCACCGTAACTACTCGCGGAGGAATTTGAAACCGATCGAGAAGTTCACCGGTGACGTAGTTTGAGGCGGCCATTGTGAGCGTCAGAAGAGCAAGTTCCGCTGCGAACACTCGTCCGCGAAAGTTGTCGATGACCGCACGTTGCAACAACACTGTTGAGAAGACCCAGAGGATGCTGCCGCCAGTATGTGCAAGACCGAGAACTATTAATGCAAGGGCAAAACTCGTCGCCGATCCGAAGGCGATATAGCCTGCGCCGCCAATCAGAAATGCAATTCCGATAGAGACTTGCATTCCCTTCTTGCCTTCGCCTGAAACGCGACGCGCGACGATCGGACCAACTGCAGTGCCGATGCCGCGTGCCGCGAAAAGAACACCGATTCCTGTTGCAGCACTCTTACCAACTGGAAAAATCTTTTCTCCAAACACAGCAAGCAGTGTGAGTATTCCGCCGCCAAGGCCCCACGCGGGCTTAACTAACAGCAACGCAAGTACACGCGGTCTGTTCTTAACATATCTGATTCCTTCAATCGTCTCGCTAATTCCCAGCAGTCTACCCAGTCTCAGTTTTTCACGTTTTCTAGGAGGACGTTTAGGTACACGAATGCTGGCAATTAGGACGGCCGACAATACATAGCTCAGCGCGTCAAGTATGAAGGCGGCGTTTGTTCCAAACCAGCCGGTTATCAGACCACCGATTGCCGCGCCGAGAGTCAACATGACGGACCACGTCACTGATGAAATCGCGTTTGCAGCGACGAGTTCTCGATCCTCAACAATCGAAGGAATGGCAGCAGTTTTTGCAGGCTCAAAGAAAGTTGACAGACCGAGTTGCAGTACAGTCAGAACGTAGATGATCCACAGTTGGTCTGCTCGGCGCACAAACAAGAAGCCCAGGACGACCAAAGCCCTGCTTACGTCTGACACGATCATGATTGTGCGGCGAGGAAATCGATCCGCTACAACGCCAGAAACCGGTCCGAACAGGAAGCTCGGTAAGAATCGTGCTACGAGTAACAAGCCCACATCGCGGCCAGACCCAGTCAAATTGAGGATGATCGTGTACAGGGCAATAGTGTCGAACCAGTCACCCATCTGGCTGACAACCTGGCCCAACCACAATTGACGGAAGCTGCGATTGCGACGCAGCAAGTCAACATAGCCGACTGGTTTTGCAGAGGCACTCGACATCATTAACTAACTAGTCAATCATCGGCCGACGAGCAAAGTAGAGAATTGTAGAGAGCTCATTTGAAATCACAAATGGTTTTTGGTTTGTCCATCGACAGTGTAATGGTAGGTGAAGGCTTGTCAAACACGCGATTCAAGAAAGAGTCTCAAAGAATCAGTCTCTCGTTCTCCCTGTGCTCAGACACTCTGTAAAAACTCAATTCGAGAGCCCAGAGCGTTAGCGATGGGTAGCTATTATTCAACTCAAACGAACGAAGTGCGTCATGTGATAGCTACCCGTCGCTCTCTATTTGAGCTCCGCCGCGAAGGTAGTTGCATTTCAGATTCGTTGGTTACCTCTCAAGATTGACTGATCCCTGACCGAATTCTTCAATCTGACCTGTCAATCTGCCCAAGCATCAACCGAAGAATACAAACGGCGAATGAGATCCTTGAAGTTGCTGCGTATTTTAGAGCATTGACCCGCTACCGACTGCGGCACGCTGCTTGAAAAAGGTGAAGCGCGGCTCAGAAGCCTCTTGCTTCACGGGCTCTCCGCACGGGGTCCGTAGCCGCCAAGTTCTATGACAGGACGTAACCTAATTGATTGACGCCAAGGCTTACTGAATATCTCACCCAGCAGGGCGACTATTGCGGAAGCATAGTTGCCCCTTGCCCTATCTCCCGGAGATGAGCTGATTTGCTCCCAGCTCGTCTCCGGATTCTGTAGTTGATGTTTTGTAAGGCGTGTGCAGATCGATCAAAGGTTCAGGAGAGTAGATGACTTCCCCCACTACAAGTGAGGCCCACCATTTCGCTGTAGATAGCTTTCGCCCAGCAGGATCAAGGAAGCCAACACGCGTCCAGCAATTCTTATTGTGGACGTTACTAGTTGCCCCCGCTGCATTGGCGTTCGTGTATGGCGTGGTCTCTCTGCATCTCGTTCCCTACCTTGTACTTTCACCACTCTCGATCGCTGCCGCCTATCTCATTTACCGTAGCGCAAATGAACGGTTGAAGTCTAAAACCTCGGAAGTAGAAGCTATTAGTAACCTTCACCTTGCGACAGCTGAAGCGCTTGCAACTGCCATCGATGCCAAAGATCAAACAACTCATTGTCACGTCCGTCGTGTTCAAATCTACGCCGCAGGAATGGGTGACGTGTTTGGTTTATCAAGTAGTGAAATAGCTGCGTTAAAAGCAGGTGCCTTACTTCACGATGTTGGAAAATTAGCCGTACCACCCCACATTCTGAACAAGCCGGGAAGACTGACGCCCGCAGAGTTCGAGAAGATGAAGATTCACACAGTCGTTGGTGCACAGATCTTGGGTCGGGTTCAATTCCCGTATCCCGTCATCCCGATCGTTCGACACCATCACGAGCAGTGGGATGGGCGCGGTTATCCGGATCGGTTGAGAGGCGAACAGATCCCAATTACCGCTCGAATTCTGTCGGTGGTTGACTGCTTTGATTCTGTTCGCGAGGATCGCCCGTTCAGGAGAGGAATGACAGCCGACGAAGCAACCGCCTTATTGTTGCGTGGATCTGGTACTCACTTCGATCCGAACGTGGTAGATCAATTCATTAAAAACCTGCCTCAATTCGAAGCTCAGATATGTGCGCTTGGACTAGATCATCAAAAGCTTCCGAGCGCGCATGACGAACCCTTGCGCTTGAGTGACGTTGACTTAACTCAAACTCGCGAGCGCGGTTCTTACATGGCATACGATCAAATCAAGAAAGCTCATCGCGAGGTTTACGCGCTTTATGAAATCGCGCGTACGTTCGGGACTTCTCTTGATGTCGAGCACACACTTGAAATCCTCGTCGAGAAGGTCGGTGCTGTCGTGCCTTTTGATACGTGCATCGTTTATTTCTTTGATGAGCTAAAAGGTTACGCAACTGCACGACATGTCGTTGGCAAACACGTCGAGGCGTTACGAGGTCGCTGTGTTGCTCCCGGCGAAGGTGTCACTGGGTTTGCAATGGCGAATCGTAGTGCAGTTAATCAGCTGAATCCGAGTCTGGACTTTAACGATCTAAAGCCTGAGGCTGGTGTGCAGTATCGATCAATGGCTGCGCTGCCGTTGTTCAAAGATGATGTTTTGTTAGGCGCGTTGTCAGTTTACTCTACCGAACTTGTTCAATATTCCGATGATCACATGCGGTTGCTCGAGACCGTCACGCGTCTTGCGTCAGACGCTCTAGCGAATGCTATGCAGCATGCCGAGGCGGAATCGAACGCAATGACTGATCCGCTGACGGGTCTGCCGAACGCGCGCGCTCTGATGCTGCGATTTGATGAAGAAGCAGCACGCGCACGACGGACAGAGCGCTCGTTCCAGGTGGTAATGTTGGATCTGGACGAATTCAAGCACGTCAATGACAACTACGGTCACAAAGTAGGCGACATGATGTTGCGCGAAGTTGCGACGATCGTTCAGCACCAGCTGCGTGAATATGATTTTCTAGCACGTTATGCGGGCGATGAATTTGTTGCTCTGGTCCAAGAAGTGCCTGGAACGCAAGTGGAAGAGTTGTGTGTTCGCATCGAATCAGCCGTTTCCGGATTTGCACTTGCCATCGGTGGCAATCGTCACGCGCGTGTTGGAATAAGCGTGGGAACCGCGACATTTGGCGATGATGGCGAGACTTTGGACCAGCTACTGATGTCGGCTGACGATGAAATGTATCGAATGAAATCGAATCACCGACTTGAGAGAGGGCTTCCACCGGACGCCGGCACCAAGCCAGAACAGGATCAGGTTCCAATCGCGGGCTAAACATTGCTGATTTCCGATTGCTGTTTGCTGATTGCTGAGTTGCGTTTTGTCCACTGACCACTGACTATTGCGAACGGACAAAAAACAAATCAGCAAATCAGCAATCAGCATTTTCTTGACATCCTCAACTCTCATCGTTTTCAATCGATAGCGAGGTACTTTTTCCTCGATACATGGGCATGTTCTTATGCCGCGATTGAAAGCATGGCTGCTCCCTCCGAAAATCAAGCTGTAACAATCCTAATTGTTGACGACGACGAGACGACCCGCACAAAACTGCGCGAGGTATTCGAGAGCGCCGGCTATCGCGCTGTGACCGCAAGTGAGGCTCCTTCTGCTTTACGCGTGTTGAGTGGCGTGCGGTGTAGTTTGGTGCTTCTCGACGTTGAGATGCCGAGTGTAGATGGATTAGCTTTGTGCAAACTCCTTCGCGCTCAACCATCGACGAGCAAACTTCCGATAATTGTCCTCTCCGAAAGTGATGACGAATCGCGGAAGGTAGAAGCCTTCGCAGTCGGCGCGGACGATTACATCACGAAGCCGTCATCCTCGGGCGAGCTTCTGTCGCGAGTTGGCTTTCACCTCAAAGCGTCACAGCGAGAATGGGCGCTCATGGGTAGCAACCGCGAACTCAGTTTTCTTTCCGATATCGGCCGAGGTTTATTGCGTGCACTCGAGCCCGATCAACTGGTTCGACGTGTTGCCGGTGCGACATACGAAGCGACGAATGCTTCCCTCTGCGCTGTCTATGTGACAGTGGATTCGGAAAACAATGCTGCATGTGTTTTTGACCGCGAAGGAAGCGCTGAGGACGAGTCGATGCTGCATCTCGACAAATTGCAAGACTGGTTGACGTCAGCAGACGCGGTGAGTTCATTGCTGGTCATTGACAAAGTCGATTTGCTAATTAAGGACGATCAGCACGTGATTGAATATCGGGCGCCGTTGCGATTTGGGGGTCGCGCCAAGGGTGCTCTTGTTGTTGCTTTCGATCGTCCTGAGGATTGTAGCGAAACTGAGCGACGACTTATTGACGCTGCCGCCCAGCAAACTGCACTCGCCGCTCATATCTGTTCGCTTTATCAAGCTGCACGTCAAACATCGGTCAGTCTTGCGAAGGAAGTCGAAAAGCAGACCGCCGAAGCCGAAGCACAGCGCCGATTTATTGAAGCCATCATCGACAGTCTTCCTTTGTCGCTTTATGCGATCGATCGAGAGAGACGTGTCGCAGCCTGGAACCGGAATCGCGAGCTGGGTGAACTCGGCATGCCGCGCGGTGAAGTTCTCGGCAAAAACATTTTTGAAGTACTTACCCGACAAAACCGACAAGTGCTGGACCGAGAGTTTGAACAGGTGTTCTCTAGCGGCGAGATCATTCGCATTGAGCAAGAAACGACGACCCAGAAAGGTGAAACTCGCTATTGGTTAATCAGCAAGATTCCGATGTGGGCAGACACGAGTGGGCAAGTAAGTCACGTGATAACTGTCGGGGAAGAGATTACGGAGCGTGTTGAGGCGAACCGGGCAGTAGCGCGTGCAGAAAAACTTGCGGCAGTGGGCCGTCTAGCTGCCGGTGTTGTTCACGAAATCAACAATCCTTTGGCGACCATCTCAGCATGCGCGGAAGCTCTTGAGAATCGTCTCAAAGAGGGGGAGTTTGACAGTTCTCCAGCTGTTGAAGACTTGCGCGAATACTTAGGATTGATTCGGAGTGAAGCATTTCGGTGTAAGTCGATCACGAACGGATTGCTCGACTTTAGTCGGACTCGAACGTCGGAACACGTCATAGTGAATCTTGGTGACGTGATTAGTTCGGTGGCACGTCTCCTCTCACATCAAAAGCGTGATATGCCAGTTGAGATTCGAGTGGATGTT
>PSRF01000247.1 GCA_003175865.1 Blastocatellia bacterium | reverse complement strand
CACCCGGCTCTGCACGTGAAGCTCGGACACAATTTGAGACTGGCTTTGGCGATGCGCTCATCACGTATGAACTCGAGGGGCTGATGATGAAGCAGGCCAAAACACCTGTAGAAATTGTTGTCCCAGTGGCAACGATCTTTAGCGAGCATCCGGCAGTTGTGATCGATCGAAATGTAACGACGAACAAACGTCCGGTCGTTGACGCGTTCCTTCGTTACCTATGGAGTGACGAGTCTCAACAAGCATTTGTAAAGTTCCACTTTTATGCTGTCACCAATGAGAGTTTTAATAAAGCAAACAAGGAGTTCGGACATATTCAAATGCCTTTCACAGTCGATTATTTCGGTGGTTGGGATCGCGCTTATCCGGAAGTGATTGAGAAGGTGTTTCGAGATAGGGTACAGAGAAAATAAATTGCTGATTGCCGATTCGTATGTAGGTAAGGCAGGAACAAATGCCGGAATGAACTAATCCATCCCGCGCTAAAGAGACATTCATCGATCACCGAGCAAATCGGCAATCGGCAATTGGCAATCGGAAATTTCTAGTGTCTACCATCGTTCCAACGATGCGTCATGTGCGTGGCTTTGATGTAGTCAGGCCACTAAGTATTGGCATGCTCATTTTGATGATGCTGCCCTTGGTATTCTTGCCACTTCTTTCCATATTTGTTTTCGGAACACGCAACGGACTTGGCACATTCTGGAATGCACTCGTCGCCCCTGAGGCAGTCTTCGCTTTGAAACTGTCGATGGCCACAAGCTTTTGGGCCACGGTCTTCAATGTGCTGTTTGGTTTGTTCGCCTCGTACGTGCTTTCTCGTTACCACTTCTGGGGCCGAAATGCTCTGATCGTTACTATCTCATTGCCTACTGCGATTCCAACTGCAGTTGCCGGATTCGCTCTGTTGCTGCTCTGGGGGCCATACGGGGTGCTCGGACGTTTTCTGGCACCGCACGGCATCCAGTTAATGTTCACTGCGGGTGCCATTATTCTTGCGAACATCTTCGTCACCTTTCCCCTCGCTTTTGGAGTGATCAAGCCAGTGTTCGACACAATGAATCGCTCGCTTGAGGAAGCTTCGGCGACGATCGGGGCAACGCGTTGGCAAACGTTTTGGCATGTGACGCTGCCTTCCTTGCGCGGAGCGATCGTGTCCGGAGCATTGCTGACCTTTGCGCGAGCAGTTGGTGAATTCGGATCAACGATTCTCGTTTCAGGCAATCTTGCGGGGAGAACACAGACGGCGCCCCTTTACATTTTTGCGAAGTTCAACGAAGGGCAAATCGAAGCGGCGAACGCTATCGCAATCGTCCTTGCCCTTTTTTCGTTTTTGATTTTCAGCGTGCTCTTCTTCGCGCGCGATTGGCTCGACGTTGATTGAGGCTGAATGGTGAGAGCTAAATCGAAACTGATCGAGATCGATAGGAAATCAGAATCGACTACAAACACTCCGCAAAGCGCTGCAAGTGTGCGTGGGCTCAGCAAGCGGTTTGGTAAGTCGAGTGTGCTTGAAAACATCAGCTTTGATGTCGCTGAAGGTGAGGCGCTCGTCTTGTTGGGTGCATCGGGGAGCGGCAAAACGACCATTCTCCGAATAATTGCCGGGCTCGAACAGCCTTACACGGGCAAAGTAATTCTGCACGGACGCGACGTAACTGAACTACCAGCACGGGAGCGTGGTGTAGGCGTGATCTTCCAATCGTACGCTTTGTTTCCCAAGATGAACGTGGAGAAAAATATCGGGTATGGATTGAGAATCAGGAAAAGGAAACGACGTGAAATTCGCGAAACTGTTGATCACCTGCTCGAGTTGGTCCAGTTGCAGGAGCACAGGAAGAAGTTTCCCTCGCAATTGTCAGGTGGCCAACAACAGCGCGTAGCAATCGCACGCACCCTCGCATATAAACCCGAAGTGCTGTTGTTTGATGAACCCTTTGGAGCACTCGACACTCAGACACGTGTTCACCTGCGCAGAGAGATTCGTGCCTTGCTTCGTAAAGTGAATGTTCCGGCAATCTTTATTACACACGATCAAGAAGAAGCACTGGAGCTTGGCGATCGTGTAGCTGTTTTAAATAACGGTCATATCGAACAGATCGGCACACCGTACGAGATCTACAACCGTCCCGCGACAGAATACGTCGCTACCTTCCTTGGAGCAGCCAACATACTTGAAGGAGTAGTACGAGGAAATTATTTGGAGGTCGCAGGCTCGAAATTACCTGCCGTTCTGGATCGCGAGAAGTTTCGCGACGGCGACTGCGTAAAAATTGTGTTCAGACCTGAAGACGTTGTCGCAACAAAGGGTGATTTACTACGTTCGGGTGCGCATCGGATTTCAAGCGGCATTGTCGATGAGGTCACATTTATCGGTGCTTACGAGCGTTTGCGAGTTCGACTCGCCACGAGTGTCGATGAGTGCAAGACTCAGGAAGAGCCTTTTTATCTGACTACTGAAACTCCCGAGCGACGCCCTTCAACCTCCATTAGCATTACTCGCTCTAAACCGGAAGCAAACACTCTCAGACTTTCCACTGGAGACAGAATTACTCTTGCCCTCACGTCCTTTACCGTTTTGCCGATTCCACGCAAACCGCAGAGTCGCGCTTGAGCGTGCTTCCGATACTTCCACAGGGAATCGATCAATGACTTGCCTGCGAACTCCTTTCATAGCTGCGCTGATTCTGACGCCTATCCTATTTTCAACTTCATACGCACAAATACCAGACCGACAAGACACCCAGGAATGGACGGAAGTGCAATTTTTCGTGCCAGTGACCAAGACCATCGACTTTGCACTGGGTGGAGTGTTGTGATTCGGAAGAGACATCAGTCGAGCTGTGGATGAACGAATCGGCGTCGGCTTCTCATTGCGCTTTGGTAAACATCTAACAGTCAGTCCGAATTATTTGCATATCGGAATGCAGCCCTTCGAAGGAAGACGCGTGTTTGAGGACAGACTGTCGTTGCTGATCTTGATTAGGTTTCCAGTCCATAAGTTCACTGTGAGTGATCGAAATTTGTTTGAACGTCGATTGAGACATCCTGCAATCAATGCCACGCGTTATCGCAACAAGCTGCAGGTCGAACATCCGTTTGGACCAGATCGGTTAAAGCTCTCAGCGTTTATAGCTGACGAGGTTTTCTACGATTGGAGTGTTAACGCGTGGGTGCGAAACCGGTTTCAAGTTGGAGTGACTCATACGTTCAGCAAGCATGTGTCTGCTGATTTTTATTATCTGAGGCAGAACGATTCGCACAGCATACCAGGCGATCTTCACGTCATTGGATCAAACTGGCGTTTTAGACCGTAGACTGAGACTAGCTCAGGTATGCATCCAGTGCGTCAGTCGCGAGTGTGTGAAATTCTCGGCGAACAGCATTGATGTTTGAAAAGGGAAGTTTTCGAGCGTGAGTCCGGTTCGTTAACAGAATGTAAATTCGTTCATTTCCTGAGTCGATCCAACAACTCGTCCCGGTGAATCCATTATGACCAAAACTGTCTTTCGGTAAGTCTGGACCAGCCGTTGAATCTTTTGTCTCGGCTAACTGCCATCCAAGCGAACGCGCTTCATTCAAATCCGGCGTCATATTCACACGAAACATTTCGCATGTAGCAGGTTTCAATAGCCTGCTGCTGGCGCTCAGAAACTGTTTCGCGATTTGCAGTGTCTCAAAGGCCGTTGAAAACAGACCCGCGTGGCCGGCGGCGCCACCAAGAAAATAAGCATTCCCATCGTGTACTTCACCCCAGATGACATGCTGCCGCCACTCACGATAATGACCCGCTTCCATTTGATCGGCCATGTCGTGTTCGTACTCATTGCCCGTCTCAGATGCGGCGATACCTGTTTGCAGCGCGAGCACAGGATTGAAGAGAGTCTGTTTCAACTTGAGTACATCAAAGATCTCTTGTTGGGCGAGTTCACTTAGTCGATGGCCTGTAATGCGTTCAAGAAGAAATCCGAGAGTGACGAAACCGAGGTCGCTGTACAGAACGTGGGTGCCTGGTTTGTTTTCGAGATCGAGATTCGCAATGGCGCCGGCAGTTCGATCAGGCTCATTTTCGGTGAGGATGTAAAGCGGTCGCCATGCCGGAAGACCTGATGTGTGTGTCAGGAGCTCGCGGATCGTGATCATTTGCTTGTCGGTTCGATCAAACTCCGGCAGGTAATGAGCAACAGCACTGTCAGGAGTAAGTTCGCCTGCTTCAATGCGACGTGCGCAAAGCAGACCAGTGACAAGCGGTTTGGTTAAGGAAGCGAGATCGTAAATGGTGTCGAATTTGTTAACGATGCGGTAAGGCTCAAGTACTGAATGACCGAGCGCGTCAGCGAAAACAACTTCACCTTTTTGCGCAACGACGTAGACAGCCGAAGGAAAGTCACCTTTGTCAATGCGCTCGGAAAGAAACCTGGAGATCTCGGGATTGGGAAACATTGGTTTTGGTCCGTTGTCCATGGTCCGTTGTCCGTTGTTCCGTCAATTGGTCCAACAGGTCATATCTGTCCTAGTCGCTCATCCAACTAACAGGGACAACTGACCACGGACAACGGACAAAGTCCAAATCGGCAATCGTCCATTATCTGAGTTCACTTACGCCCGGATGCATTGCGTGTTCGTTAATGCGTTCGAGCGCGCGCAGTGCCAGCCGCAACGCGTTACGACCGTCGGTTCCTGAAACTGGCGCAGGCAATCCATCGTGTACCGCTTCAAGAAACGAAACAATCTCGACACGCAACGGTTCAATATCGACGATGTCGAGATTTCGTACCCTAACGCCTGGCCACGCCCCATCAGCTGCTGGTGGTGCGAGGCTGGAAATCGACGCGCGCTTCGTTGTGTAATCGATCGCAATGTAGTCGTGCGGCTGAAAGAACCGCATCTTGCGTATTTTTTCCGTCCCTACCCGTGATGCAGTGATGTTTGCCACAGCACCCGATGAAAACTCTAGTCGAACATTGGCCGCGTCGACTTTCTTCGTCAGAATTTCGATGCCGACCGCGTGAATACCAGTCACTTCCACTTCTTCCCCAACTAGCCACTGAACAATGTCGAGATCGTGAATCATCAGATCCAGAACGACATCGATGTCGAGAGATCGTGCAGTGAATTCTCCAACTCGATGAATCTCGAAGTAAACCGGGTTGCGAACGTGCGGACGCAACGCAATCATCGCAGGATTGAACCGTTCGAGATGACCGACCTGTAACACCGCTCCGCTCTTTGCAGCAGAAGTGATCATCTGATCCGCTTCTTCGAGTGTTCGCGAGATCGGCTTTTCAACAAGGACATGAATACCTGCTTCCAAAAGTCCACACGCCAATTCACAGTGTGATTCAGTCGGCACCGCAAGACTAACGGCATCGACTTTCCCGATGAGATCACGCCAGTTTGTTGTCCACTCAGTTTCGCGCTCGTCTGCGATCGCACGAGCGGTTGCTTCATTCGTGTCGCAGACAGCAATGAATTTTGAAAAAGCTTCGCTTGTGAGGTTTGCATGAATGCGAGCATGTTGACGCCCAAGATGTCCAACGCCGATGACTGCAGTTCTTAACACGGTTTACTGTTCTTCGCTTTTCGTCTAGTTTATGGCGACGTTTCAGCGGCAAGCAGACAATCAACGCAATCATCCTGTCGAGAGAATTCTGCTTACTGCTTTCTTTGCCTTAGGGGTCGAATATACTTGCAACCTTCAGCGCTTGCCAAGCGAGTGTTTCCTTTCGCTTTTCTTCCAGTTTTTAGCTTCTATTTCTACGGTTTGGGTCTGTTACCACTCCTCGGTCCCGACGAACCTCGGTACGCACAAGTCGCGCGGGAGATGTTTTTGCGTGGGGATCTGACCACACCGACTCTGGGTGGCCACAACTGGTTCGAGAAGCCAGCGCTTCTGTATTGGTTGATGATGGTTGCTTACAAGCTTTTTGGAGTAACTGAGTGGTCGGCTCGAATTGGACCTGCTTTGTGCGGACTACTTACCGTTGCTTCGATCTGCTTTGTCAGCAGACGTTCGGACAACGAAACCAAAAGCTTCAGCAGTCTAGCGAGTTTCATTTCCGCGACGAGTCTTGGCCCAATTGTATTCGCGCGAGCAGCCAGCTTTGACATTGTCGTGACTATGACTACTGCCTGGGCGCTCGCGTTCTTTTTGTCGCAGGAAATAAACACTGACTTGCGAGCGAAGCGTTGGCTGCTTGTT
>PSRF01000395.1 GCA_003175865.1 Blastocatellia bacterium | reverse complement strand
TGCAGCTCGGGCATGTTGTCGAAATTCATTCCATAAACACCGGCGATGAACGTCAACGGCAACATGATCGCTGAAAAAATTGTCAACACCTTCATGATCTCATTCAGTCTATTTGACACGACAGACAAATAGGCTTCCAGAGAACCACTGATCAAATCACGATAGCTCTCTGCAAGATCAGTCACACGCACAAGGTGATCGAAGATATCTCGAAAGAATGGCAGGACTGGACCACTGATCAACTGAAACTGTCCATGGCTCATCCGGTACAGGACCTCCAGCTGCTTTGACGAGATTCTCTTCACGCGCAACAAGCTTCTTTTCAGACTCAAAATCTCTTCCAGGATTTCATCATTCGGTCGACGAATGGCAAAAATGCTGTCTTCAAGCGCATTGATGCGTTCGTCGAAGTGGTCCATCACCGGCAAGTAGTCATCCACGATGTTGTCGATGATGTGATGTAAGACAAATGCCGCCCCGCGTTGACAGGTCACTGGACTGACACGTATCGATTGCTTGACCTTGTCAATACTTGGAAAAGGTTCGTGGTGGTAGGTCACTACGAAGTTCTTTCCGAGATAACCATCAAGTTCGACCGTGTTGAAGCTCTCTGATGTGGCGACAGTCTTCACGGCATGGACTATGAAATAAATATAGTCGGGAAATTCTTCGACCTTGGGATGATGTCGATTGGCGCGACAATCTTCCACCGTTAACGGATGGAAGCGAAACACATCAAGCAGAACGCGGTCATCAGACTCCTTTGGAGCTTCCATATCTACCCACAAGACGATTTCTTCATTTTTCAGCAAGCCTGGAATGTCATGAACGCTGAAACCTTCTTCCACTCTGTCGTTGCCTTGACGGTAAATAAAAATGTCCATCGACTCCTCCGTGCTGGGAGCACAGGCGTCCTCGCCTGCAGAGTTGAATCGTAAGATCTCGTATTGGAACTAGCAGGTGGGGACGCCTGCGGTCCCGGCATTTCCTTTCATACATTTAACAAACTCGACGATAAATCGGCTGACTGTTACCATACCGCTCTTTCACGAGCAAGCAAATTGATCGAATGTGAGTCTGATTGAATGTCAATGAAGATTTTCGTAGCGGATGACGTGAGTGACAGTGGACTTGAACCTCTGCGCTCAGCTGGTTTCGATGTGGAGAAGCGTACAGGTTTAAAAGGCGACGACTTATTAAAAGCCGTAGCGGATTGCGATGGTCTAATTGTCCGCAGCGAAACAAAGGTAACTGAAGATGTGTTGAACGCCGCGCGTAGTTTGCGCGTGATTGGTCGCGCCGGAGTTGGTGTCGATAACATCGACGTCACATCATCAACGCGTCGCGGTGTCGTCGTAATGAACGCGCCAGACGGCAATACGATCACGACAGCCGAACACACTATTGCGTTACTGATTTCTTTGGCTCGCTCAGTGCCACAGGCAAGTAGCAGTTTGAAAGCTGGTCGCTGGGAGCGCAAGAAATTCATTGGTGTTGAATTACAGGGCAAGACGCTCGGCATCATTGGACTAGGCCGCATTGGTCGAGTTGTAGCTTCACGGGCGCGCGCGATGGGTATGTTGATCGTAGCGTACGATCCGTTCATCGCCCCCGAACAAGCGCGGGACCTCGAGATCGAATTGGCGCCGCTCGAACAGGTTTACGCGCGGGCAGATTTCCTGACCGTTCACACACCATTGACAGCGGAAACGCGTGGGCTAATTGATCGCGAGGTGCTGGGTAAGATGAAAAAGGGTGCGCGCATCATCAATTGCGCACGTGGCGGTTTGGTTGATGAAAACGCACTCGCAGAGGCCATTAATGAAGGACAGATCGCGGGCGCTGCAATTGATGTGTTCATGCAGGAACCACCGCACCCTGATAATCCTCTATTGGCGCTTGATCAAGTGATCGTGACTCCGCATCTCGGTGCGTCGACAACTGAAGCACAAGAGGGAGTTGCCTTTACCGTGGCGGAACAGATGCGTGATTTTCTCCTTGCTGGTGCTTTGCGTGGTGCCGTCAACGTGCCGGCGCTGGGCCAGAAGGAGCTGAGTCTCTTGCAGCCTTATCTTGGACTGGCTGAAAGCATGGGTCGGTTTCAGGCGCAGCTTGTCGACACGGCGGTAAGTGAAGTCAAGATCGAATTCGCAGGCGAGATAGTTGATGTTGATGCGGCGCCGGTTACGAGGGCCTTTTTGAGTGGATTGCTTCGCGATGTGAGCGCTCGTGTCAATGTAATCAACGCATTTGTCATTGCTGAAGAACGCGGCATCAGAGTGACGACAACTTATGTGCGCACGAGTGGAGACTCGACTCCAGCAATTCGCACACAGATTGTTGCAGATCAATCCAATTACATGTTGGCAGGCACACTGGTGAACTACGGTGGCAATCGTCGTGAAGGTCGTATTACAGAGATCGATGGCTTTAACATCGACGCAACGCCGAGTGGACACATGCTAGTGACGCGAAACCGCGATGTGCCGGGCGTAATTGGTCGCGTGGGAACCATCCTCGGTGAAGCTGGCCTGAACATTAGTCGTTTTCATCTGGGTCGCCGTGAGCGGGGCGGGGAAGCGATGGCCGTTATCGAGATCGACGCACCAATATCGAAAGAACCTCTGCAGGCACTCCGTTCATTGGACCAGGTAATCTCCGCACGTTCAATTGAACTTTCCTGATGTCCGATAAGCTTTAGCTTGTCGTGCGATGCGAAATCGATCAACCTACCGGTTTAGCAGATCAGTTTTATTGACCAATGAACTATCTGCCACCCTCTATCTATCTCAACAACAGGATGCTTAAAGAGGAGTTCACATGTACAGACTTAGACTTATGCCGTGCCTCGTGCTGTTCATCGGGCTGTGTGCATCTACATCAGTCGCTGCGCAAACAAACCCGGCTGTTGACAAGGAAACTCTAGTCTTTGGTCAGAAGATTCATTATGTCGAGGCTGGATCTGGACCAACAGTAATTCTGTTACACGGCCTTGGCGGTTCGTCTCAAGTCTGGCAATTGAACATCAACCCGCTTGCTGAAAAGTTTCATGTGTTTGTTCCCGACCAGATTGGGTTCGGCAAATCCGATAAACCACTGGTGAACTATCGCATTCGTACTTATGTCGACTTTCTCGATCAGTTCTGCAAACAACTGAAAATTGAGCGCGCGTCGCTGGTTGGAAGCTCGCTAGGTGGTTGGATTGCTGCCGCGTACACGCTCGCCTTTCCAGACCGCGTCGACAAGCTGGTACTTGAAGACGCTGCGGGCTACGCACCGCCTAAGGACTTCGATTTGAATTCGTTGTACGGACTGAACCCGTCGACCAGAGAAGGTATGAAATTCCTTGTCGGCAAGGTCTTCTATAACAAGATTTATACGAGTGATGCTGCGATCGATCAGGCAATCGCTTTTCGGATGAGTGCCGGTGATGGTTATACAATCAACAGCCTCATCGAATCAATGATTCGCGGAGAAGACTTTCTGGACAGCACGGTCAAGATGATCAAACGGCCGACTCTCATTGTTTGGGGTCGTCAGGATGGACTTGTCCTGCTGGCTGATGGCGAACGATTCAACAAAGACATCATCGGGTCAAAGCTCCTAATTTTCGATCAATGTGGACACGTTCCAAATGTTGAGAAGGCGATGGAGTTTAACTCAGCGGTGCTCAAGTTCATTACAGATTAGAATAGAACCGCAGCGGCTGCGACGACTTGCGTCACCTTCACGCGTAAGTTCATTCAGTCGCTGCGCCTTTGTTCTGAGAAAGAGACGCAATGAAATGAAATTCAACATTGGTGACACCGCCGAAGAAACAAAGACAATCACCGCGGCAGACATACAAACATTTGCCGACATCACCGGAGATCACAATCCAGTCCATTTGGACGAAGAATTCGCAAAAACGACTCGCTTCGGGCGTCGCATCGCACACGGGATGTTGAGTGCATCGTTGATTTCAGCAGTGCTCGCCAACAAGTTGCCTGGTCCAGGAAGCGTCTATCTGGGACAGACACTTCGATTTCTCGCACCTGTTTTCCCTGGCGACGAAGTAACTGCCCGAGTCACCGTGGTCGATATTCGAGCGGACAAACCGATTCTGAAATTGCATACAGTTTGTGTAAATCAAAAAGGCGAAACGGTCATCCGCGGTGAAGCAACAATCCTCGCCGATGTCCGATAAGCCTTAGCTTGTCGTTGAAATTCATCTCCTGTCAACGAGAATGTCACTTATGAAGGTTGTAGACACTGGACGAGACGACAAGCTAAAGTTATCGAACACCAATGAACATGCCCCCCTCATTTAGTCACCAGAGCAAACTAGTATCCGCACTTAGTCAGGCTGCCTACGCTCTCAGAACTACGTGGCACCGCTTCCAAAATGGCAAATGACGACTGCCAAATGACCGATGATAAATGTCTTTTGACATGTCTAAGCTTTTATACAGAGCAGACACAGTTGAACTTTCCCTTGTCTCACGCCGTACTAACCTGCAAGAACCGACACTCACGTTAACTTAAGTCCAGACCACTTCGACCAGGAGATGTCATGGCCACTACCGTTTCACAAGCTAGCGCACAGCAACTGCCACGACTGGCCGCTGACTACTTGCCCAATGAGCGGGAGCCCGTGAAGCGACGCATAGACTCAGTCGACCTGTTGCGCGGCATTGTGATGGTGATCATGATGCTGGACCATACGCGTGATTTCGTTCACAACGCGTGGGTACAGTTTGATGCACTCGATCCTGAGCGAACTAATGTCGCGTTGTTTTTCACGCGCTGGATCACTCACTACTGCGCGCCGACCTTTGTTTTTCTGGCGGGAACCGGCGCGTATTTTCAATTCATGCGCGGCAAGAGAAAAAACGAATTATCGCATTTCCTCGTTACGCGCGGCCTCTGGCTGGTCGTCTTGGAGTTTACAGCCGTTCGATTCTTCGTCACGTTTAATGTTCAACCAAGCTTTTTCGGAATGATGCAGGTCATTTGGGCAATTGGTATCTCAATGTTCTGTCTCGCTGGTCTTATCTATTTACCGGAGCGCGTGCTGATTACTTTTGGACTGTTGATGGTTGCACTTCATAATCTCCTCGATAGGTTTAGGGTGGCATTTGGGCCAGGCGCTCCTCCGCCGGGTCTCGGTTCAAAAATTTGGATGATTCTTCATCAACCGGGAGGTTTTCAACTCGCAGGTGTTCGGAGTCCGGTTGTTCTCGTGTTGTATCCATTGATCCCCTGGATTGGTGTGATGGCATTGGGATACGCGTTCGGTGCGCTTTACCAAATGGACCACGCGCAACGCAAACGTTGGTTGATCAGGATTGGAGGAAGCGCGATTGCATTATTCATCATCATTCGCGCCATCAACATCTATGGCGATCCGAATAGATGGTCCGTACAAAGCAGAGGATTTATTTATACGGTTCTTTCGTTTTTGAACACTACGAAGTATCCGCCTTCACTATTGTTTCTGTTAATGACACTTGGTCCGGCGATTCTCGCGCTTGCATTCTTTGAGTCAAGCTCGACGATGCTGACTGGTCTTCGCAAGTTCTTTGTCACTTTTGGACGTGTGCCACTGTTCTTCTATCTGTTGCAGTGGCCCACGGCTCACTTGATTTCATTGTTGTTGCACTGGATTTTTGGCAAGCCTTACCACTGGTTGTTTCAGACACCAGTCGATTGGTTCACCAACCTGCCGCAGGGAATTGGTTTCAATTTAGGCGTGGTATATCTCTCCTGGATTGTGGGAGTGCTTTTGCTGTATCCGTTGTGTAGTTGGTTTGCAGGAGTGAAGCAACGTCGACGTGATTGGTGGCTTTCGTATCTTTGATCTTGTAGGGGCGGCACTCCGTGGCCGCCCCTTTTGCAGATTAAGGGTTCTAGAAATGGTTTTTGGATGACGGGATCAAGAATACGAATACGATCGTAGGGGCGGCCACGGAGTGCCGCCCCTACAATTTCACAATCTGCTTTCCGAGGTTCTCTCCTGAGAACAACCCTATAAACGCCTTTGGAGTATTTTCAAAACCTTCGACAATCGTTTCCGCATGTTTCAGTTTGCCTTCCATAAACCACTGTGCGAGTTGTGCGGTGCCTTCCAAAAAACGCGGCATGTAGTCTGTGATGATGAATCCTTGCATTAAACCTCTTCGTACGAGCAGGTATGGTTGCGGCCGTGGTCCGATGTCCGGCTTATCGGCGTTGTACATTGAAATCAGTCCACAGATCACGACGCGAGCCCTTTCGTTAATCAACGGCATCACTGCATCCGAGATATCGCCACCTACATTGTCAAAGTAAATATCAACTCCATGTGGGCAGACCTCTTTCAGTCGTTCGTGAATGTTGTCAGTCTTGTAATTGATGGCTGCATCCATTCTGAGTTCGCTCTTCAGGTATTCAGTCTTCTCTGCGCTTCCGGCTATTCCCACGACTCGACAACCCTTAATCTTTCCAATCTGACACGTAACAATTCCAACCGCGCCCGCAGCACCAGAAACGACAAGAGTCTCACCTTCTTTCGGCCTGCCAATATCCAGCAAACCAAAGTATGCGGTCAGGCCAGTTATGCCTAACACGCCGAGCGATGCGCTCGGCGACACGCCGGGAACCACACCCATCAGTTGGTTTGCCGGAACAACGTTGTAAAGTCTCCACGCAAACTGCCCGCGAACGATATCGCCACGTTTAAAATTTGGCGAATGTGACTCAGCCACTTCGCCGATGGCCGCGCTTTCGATCACTTTGCCAATTTCGAACGGTGGCACGTACGACTTGCCCTCGCGCATTCGTCCTCGCAAGTATGGATCGACGGAGATGTAGGTCATTCGAACGAGGACTTCGTTCTCTTTGAGAGCCGGAACCTCTGTATCTACGAACTGAAAGTTTTCGTTAGTGGGCAAACCTTTCGGACGGCTCGCCAGGCGGATTTCTTTGTTTTGCATGACACCCAATTAATCATCTTCGACGGTCAGTCGCAACTCTGTAAACAGACGTGTCAAATCTGCAGCTTGATAGTTTGCGTTGAGTCCACTTGGATTCGGCAATATCCACAACACTGTCTTTCCCAGCATCTGTTCTTGTCGCCCGACGTTTGCCTTTGGTTGTTCGAAAGCAATCCGATAAGCGCTGACTCCGAGAACAGCAAGTACTCGAGGTCTGAAGCGCAAAACTCTTTTTCGCAGACGTGCTCCGCCGCGAATTATCTCGTCTTTGGTGAGTTCGTCTGCCGAGGCCGTAGTGCGCGAAACGACATTCGTAATGCCGTAACCACTCTTCAGCAATTCGCGCTCATCAAACGGTGAAAGCAATCGCGATGTGAAACCGCTTGTGTAGAGCGTCGGCCAGAAGCGATTGCCAGGTCGTGCAAAGTGGTGCCCCACAGCAGCAGTGTAGAGACCAGGATTGATTCCACTGAAGAGTACCTTGAGGTCAGGTGCGATAACGTCGCGAACAGTCTTCGTTCTAGCCGCGAGGAGTTGTTCTTTTGTTGGTTTCCAGGGTTTCGGCACAATGACCGTCAATATATATCGAAGTGCGTCTGCTGTGTCGCACTTTGTTTCGCAAGACGATCAATTACGCTTACTTGCAGAACATAACGGCCCGGTTGCATGTCTTTTAGTGAGATGTCTGCAGCATAAGGAACGCGGCTCAGATCCGGCACGCCATCGACACTGACCTTTCTGAGTGACGTGGTGAGAACTGGCTGGTCATCGCGTATCACCTGTACTTGAACTGCGAGGTCAGGTTTCTGATCTGTTGGTGCAAGTGTCCCGTTGTAAGTAAACAACAGCAGACGCAAGTTCGACTCACGTCGAAATCGGTGGCTGGCACTGAGGTAAGTCTGACGTTCGGCCGCGGGGGTGGATGCATCCGCGAGTTGTGACGGCGTGTATTGACCCAGGATCAAACTGCTAAGTGCGAGCTTTTTATCAGTCAGGTTTGGAACGTTGATCCAACCTTGTGCGCTGCCTACCCGACCACTCGTATTGTCACGCACAGCCACACGAACCTGATACAAACCTGGTCCAAGTTTCCCGGGGTATGTGTAGGTGATGTCACGATGAAAGTCTTTTGACGCATCCATCGATGGAGCTGTCGTAACGATTCGTTCACCAAAAGTCAGTGCGTTTTCACCGCGATCGTTGAAGAAGACCCCGGCGACATCAAGGACTGCCTGAATCTTTCCGTCAGATTGTGGACCAAAGATTATGAATTCCCCGGGTACTTCGACGGATGCTGAAACAGTTGGTCCCTTCTCCGGTAGATCATAGAAATTGAGGCCGAGCGTCAGAGGTAACTCTGTCTTTGGATACGCTGCGAGAATTGACTCGCTGAGTTTTTTAGATACGGGTTTATTCGCTTCTGCAGTGTTATCGGGCGTTGGTTTGGCCGTCGGGTCGACATCAAAGAAACCCCGCCGTACACGGACAGTTAGATCGGGTCTCCCAACAACACCGACTTCTATCTTGCGGAAACGTCCGGACTTGTCTACGTCGCTCTCAGGTTTCCAGGCGAGCAGATAGTAAGTCGAAGTCTCTTTCATCGCCGGGGCGAGTCCCTTCGACAAGTCATTGGTATTAAAGATGGCTCTTCCACCGGTATCGACGGCGAGCGAGTGCATTCCATCCTGCGTGGCGATTAATTCCCCGTGTGTGGCGTTCTGCAGCTGACCACTTGGATCGAAATTCGGTTCGGCGCTGATGTCTTCTAAGGAGGCTACTAGTCCTCGCGTGTCCAGTGAATAGATAACAACTCCGCTACGTGCGGCCGCTCCAATAACATCACGAACTTTAGTTCGCGAGTCTGAGCGATTGTTTTCTATTAGGAATCCGTTTGAGAGAAGAAAAACAACTTTGCGTCCCGGGAGGTCCTTTGCCTGCCGAACGAGTCGCTCGAGTCCCAGTAGCATGTTGTTGTTGAACGCCCCTGCTTGGTCCAGCATTTGATGTGCTCGGCCACGCACAATGCTGGCGGCCATGTCGCGCGTAAGTCCAGGATTCAATCGCATCGTTTCGTTGATGAAGTAATCCATAACAAAGATATCTTCACGATCAATGAGCACTGCCTGGTATTCGCTCATCGATGGCCTGTCTGAGTCACGCACCGAATAATTTCGATAGTTAAGTTTAGCCAGTGCTGCGTGGAGAACGCTGCGATCATCAGTGAGTTGTTGTAAAAAACCGATCTGTCCCGTCGCTGACGAAATCGCTGCTTGATCATTCTGGCCCATTTCTTTGTCGATAAAAGTCGTAATCACTTTTCTGGCGGTTGTCAGGCCCGAAAGATCCAGATGAAAATCATCGACGTAAAAGAAAACGATGCGACCACGGTCGAGCGGAACAGGACGTTGTGAACCTATCGTTTCACTTCGGGCTGCGGCGAGTTGAGTTTCTTCGCTGGTCCCGGCGGTTATTTGATCGAACGACTGAATTGGGCGCACATGGCCATCGATACGAAGTTCAAAGTCTTCGCGCTTCAGGTCCTTGACAAATCGACCTTGCTTATCGAAGACCATGACGTCGGTTTGGACGAGCTCAGTAAAAACTCGAACGACGTCTTCTTTCTGGCGTGGGGTCGGTTCCGTTTGTTGAGCGTGTACGCTGTTGAGTAAGCAAACAAACCCCAGCCAGCCGATTAGTCGCGGGCGGAGGAACTTTTTTTGTAATTGGGAGAGGCGCATGGCTGAAAGATGAACTAACAGTTGCTCACAGAGCGAATGTTGTTCAATGAAGCTGGTCTATGTTTAGCTTGCGTCAGGGAGACGTGGGTAAATATGTATCAGGACGCCTAAAAGTGGCAATGGCAAAACGTATGGATAAGTATAATGTTATGGCAAATCGATTTAAGGTTATTAAGGCGTGCAGAAACTGAATATTACGGATCAAATAGAGAACCGAGGGAGGTAGCAACCGGCTGAAAAGGATCCCTGATGCTAAGATTTGTCTTAAATCTCAAGTTGACTTTAGCATCCTGTCGCTGCCCTCTCGGTCTCTAGTTAATTACTCCGAATTCAAAAAGCTTAGTCGATGAAGCCAGAATGAGCACTTTCTCTAAGTGAAGGCTGTCAGAAACCAATCGCATGACCGAAGACAATTCAACCATACAACTAATCAACGTCCGCAAATCTTTTGGTGACTTTACCGCTGTCAGTGACCTTAGCCTCTCGATTAAGCCCGGCCGCATTTTTGGTTTGCTTGGACCAAATGGGGCAGGGAAGACCACAACCATTCGCATGATTGTGAACATCACTGCGCCCGACTCTGGTTCGATCAAGTTATTTGGTCGGACAATAGACCCCGGGCTTCAGGATCGGATTGGCTACCTGCCGGAGGAGCGCGGACTTTACAGAAAGATGAGAGTTGTCGAACAACTCCGTTTCTTCGCAGAAATCAAGAGCGTCTCACGCAAGGACGTTGATGCAAGAATTGATTCATGGCTAAGCCGCGTGAAACTCTCTGAATGGAAAAATAGAAAGTCGATGGAACTCTCGAAGGGTATGCAACAGAAGATCCAGTTTCTAATGGCGGTGCTTCATGAACCGGATCTGCTGATACTTGATGAGCCATTTTCGGGTCTCGATCCGGTGAACGTCGAATTACTTAAAGATATTGTGCTCGACCTGAAGCGTTCAGGAAAAACAATTATCTTCTCAACTCACCAGATGGAACTCGCGGAAAAAATCTGCGATGACATCTGTCTAATTAATCGGTCTCGGAAGGTACTAGACGGGAGTTTGCGACAAATCAAACAAGGCTTCGGCCGCAACGCGGTCGCATTGCGCATCGAGGGTGATGGATCAGTCCTTAATGACCCGGCGTTGGTGCGCAACGTTGAGCATCACAGCGACGAGTTAGAAGTGTTGCTTGCACCTGATGTCAACGGACAAGTATTACTCCATCGATTGGTTGCTGCAAATGTGAAAGTAACAAAGTTCGAAATGATCGAGCCTAGCCTGAACGATATCTTCATTGAAAAGGTAAGCGAAGCGGCATGAGAAAGTTCTGGGCAGTAGTTAAACGCGAATACATTCAACGAGTGCGAGCGAAGATCTTCGTTCTGATGACGATACTTGCTCCGGCGATGATGGGGTTCTTCGCGATTGTGCCCTCTCTGATTTTTAACATGCAGACGGGTGGACCAGTGAAGATAGCGGTCGTTGATCAGACAGGCAGGATTTACCAGCGGTTAAGTGCGGTTCTTAAGGAGCCATATGAACCGTCTGACTTGAAGCAGGAAGTGACCGAACTTCAGAACGCAAATCTAGATAAGAATTTGAAGCGTTTCTCAAAAAATGGAGGAACAAACATCGTTCTTGAGGAGGTCCGACCGGATACGACCCCAATTGCCGCAATTCAAGCTGAACTAGAGCGTCGGGTGAAATCGAAGGATCTTGATGGTTATTTGCTCTTGCCCGCTGATTTGATGAATGGAGGAGAGCCAATTCTCTTTTCACGCAACACGGGTGATCTGTTTACGAGTCGGCAACTAAGAGATGCGTTGAGTCGCGCCGTGAATGCAGAGCGACTAGGTGAGGCAAACATCGACACCGTCACGATCTCAAAACTCTCAAAAGGAATTGAACTACAAACGGTGAAAGCTGGAGCTGCAGCTGGCGAACGAGATTCTGGCGAGGCATTCGCAGTCGTTTTTGCAGCCGGCTTTGTGATGTACCTGACGATACTTCTTTATGGCCAGGTTGTACTCGGTGCTGTTATCGAGGAGAAGGAAACACGCATCGCTGAAATCCTCTTTTCGTCTATCAAACCGTTTACATTAATGACCGGTAAGCTGGTTGGTGTATCGCTGGTTGCACTTACTCAGCTTGCGATCTGGGGTCTCGCGTTTGCAGCGTTTGCAGTGTATGGAGTGTCAGTGCTTGCTGAAAGAGGAGTGCCGGTAAATATTCCTGGCATCCCTTTAATCAATTTCTTTTTCTTTGGGCTCTTTTTTCTTCTTGGCTATTACTTGTATTCGACACTCTATGCCTTTATTGGCTCGATGGTGACGACGCCTCAGGAAGGTGGTCAGCTCGCAATGCCGCTTGTCTTCCTATTGCTTATCGGGTTCTATTTTTTTCTTCCAGTAAGTCGAAGTCCTGATTCGACGTTTTCATTCTGGGTGTCGATGATTCCATGTTTTGCGCCGGTGACAATGATGGTTCGCATTGTGACGCAAACACCACCTTTCTGGCAGATTGCGATGTCCCTTTTGATTGGCTTTGGGACAGTTACTTTGCTCATCTGGATTGCATCGAGAATCTATCGTGTAGGGATGTTAATGTACGGTAAGAAAGCGACGATTCCGGAGGTGTGGCGTTGGCTGAGAAAAGCATAAGCATGCTCGAGATCGAAAAGAAATATCGTCTGACGCAGGAGCAAAAGCAGCAGGTAGTCGAACGCCTCCGTGAGGTCGGGGCTCGATCTTCCGATGAGGAATTCGAAGAGAACACGCTTTACTCGAGTGATGTCATTGACCTACAGGGCGCGATACTCAGGCTGAGACGTACAGATAAATCTGCGTGGCTGACTCGCAAGCGACGACTTTCAACTTCATCTTCAATCAAACACCAGGAAGAGTTTGAAACGGGCGTCGATAATCCAGAGGCAATGGTTCACATTCTCACTTCACTTGGCTTCAAGCCGATGTTGATATACGAGAAATTCAGACGAACGTGGACGATCGACGATGTCGAAGTTGTAATTGATCGTCTCCCGTTTGGTCTATTTATGGAGATTGAAGGTAGTGAGGAAGAGATTGAATCTGCCGAGCGAAAGCTTGGCATTGAAGGGTTTGAAGCAGAACACGCGACGTATCCTCAACTGACGAGTGAGCACGGCAAGCGTTCGGCGGATTTGATCGAGGCGCGCTTTGAATAGTTTTTCTTGTCTGAAGTAATCGATGCCACCGCCCTGTGCGGTGGTTTTTTTACGTTAGCGTGTTTGTGTCCGATCTAACAGTTTCTGTCTCGTTGCCAGTCGCAATTTTTGTCATCTGCCTCATGCAGCTTCTGCAATTCCCAGCAAACAACTCGATCAAAGTGCGGCACGACTGTTGAAATGTCACTTCGCAGGTCCTCGCTCCTCATCCTCTCAAAAAGGCCGCTGTCGCGCGCGACTGCCGACTCGCCCCCTCAAACTGTAGGACCAATGTCGACTTCTATTCTTTCACTTGTCCCGCTTACTGCGCTTGCGATGCTTGTCCATGAACTTGGACACCTCTTTGCTGCTCGCGCATCGAAAGTGTCTGCCAGCGAACTCGGTCTTGGCTTCGGACCCAAGCTCGTCGGCTTTAGGATCGGGAATATTCGATTCAGCCTACGCGGGATTCCTCTCGGATCCTTCGTTAGACTTGATGGTACCGCGCTGAAAGAAAAATCTGTCAGGCAGCAACTCAATGTGCATCTGGCAGGCGTTACATTCAACCTCATTGCCGGACTCGCCAGCTACGGATCGATGTTTGGCTGGATAAATCTATTGATAGCTGCTGGAAATCTGCTACCACTTTATCAACATGACGGTTGGAAGTGTGGCCTCGTGATAATGCGCGCACTCATGCGACGTAAGAGTCAACCAGCCGAGTGGGCACTAACCTTTTCTGGAGGGTTTTTAAGTCTGGTGATCGCGGTGGCCGTTATACGCGCTTTCATTTGAGTCTGACTTAAGTTTGAAGATGCCTTGGACCGATCGCTTGATTTGAAACGATCAGTCCAAGGCATTTTTAATAGAGGACTTGTTTGCATCACAAACAAGTTTGGCTATCGCGCCATTCGCCAATTTTGGTTGATGTAGTTGCTGACGTGAGCGCGACTAGCTACGTCAAAGATGAGTGCAAGAGGCAGGCCAAAGAAGTTAAAGGATGGAGGACCGGGGCAAGCCCTCCAAAGTAAAAGGTTTAAGATAAACCGGTCGGTCAGGGGCAGAACCGGAACTTGGATTATAGCTGCTCAGTAGCGAGCACTTGTGGCATCAACGTCGATGCAGATCAGATCATCGTTGTTCATGTAGCCGAACAACTTGTCACCCAGTGGCTGAAAGTTCTCGATTTCCATAAGCGCCTGCCTTCTGGCTTCAGCTTCATTCGCCCACTGAGAAATTTCGCAAGGAGCAACGCGGTCGATAACTTCGGTCCCGGCTTCGGAGTGGTGTAGGGGTGTCATTCTTTTGAATACCTTTCTATTCGTCTGGTCTAACGTCTAATGTCGGTTACGTGGTTTTCATTTCAAGTTCGACCACCCGTGTTCGCCAGCATAATCCTCTCTCACCGCTCCTTAATGGTCACTTCTTCTGCGCGGCGACTCGATCAAACCACTAACTACCTGGGCTACCTGGGACAGTGGCTGCGGCTTCCTGAGAAACGCGACGGCGCCGGA
>PSRF01000381.1 GCA_003175865.1 Blastocatellia bacterium | reverse complement strand
GGAGAGCCGCCCCTACAATTTTTTCCAAAGGATTTCTCTGTGCTGCTGTGCGCGTTCTGTGTCTCCGGGTTAATTTCTAATCCGCAGTCAAAACCAGAGAGACACACAGAGACAAAGAGAACACTGAATGATACAGAGAAGATTAGAAGAACACCCTGATTCCGAACTGAATGTATCGCGGCTGGTATGGCAACGAGGCCGCGAGCGTTCCGAAATTCGTGTCTAAGGCTTGACGGAGCCGGTAAAGCTTCAACCCCGACAGAGTTGTAATGTCAAAAGCATTCGCATTCGTTGTCGCAAAGCGTTCCGGAATAGGAACCCGGAAGTAGTCCAAAGGCAATGCACCGCTAGGTAGCCGGGCGTTGATGATCAAATTATTTACCTGAGTCAACGTGGCTGAACGTCCTGGCGCAAAACTGTTCCAGTTGTTTAGGTCAGTCTGCGTAAGTAATGCTTCGTTTGGCACCGAGCCAAATCCCGGCGGCGTATTTCCCGTGTTGAAGTATCGGAAGTTCGGATGGTTGAAGGCGTTGATGAAATCAACGCGCAGGTTGATGCGACGCTTGCTGTCCTTACTAAATGGGAAATTGAAGTCCTTTTGAACTGAAAAATCGAAGTACTCCTGATTTGGCGCGCGTATGTCGAGGGTGCGTGGTGCGTTTCCTAGTGAACCTTTGGCCGGTCTCATGAAAGCAGACAGGTTAATGTAAGGTTCGCAGGTATTCCCGATCGAACAACTCCCTGAATAATTCGGATTCTTCAGCGGCACGCCCGGAATTATATCGAGGCGAATAGCGCGATTGGTGCCTCCCAGCCGATTTGTATCGGTGATGATCGGCACGAACGGCTGACCACTTTGAATGCGAAACAGACTCGAAAAACTCCAACCACCCACCAGGGCATCAACAATGCCAGGTGAATTGGCCAGGTACTGTCGGCCTTTACCGAATGGCAAATCATAAACGGCCGTTGCACTCACATTATGTGTCAGATCAAAGGTTGAAAAGGAGCGATCCTGCGTCCGCGGTACGCCATATGAAACTTCCTGGCCCAGCGTAGTTGGTGTCGTCAGCGTGCGCACATCGGGACTCGCATCCGACGCATCGTCGAGCGATTTCGCATAAGTGTAATTTGCCGTGAATGTAAGACCGCGGCTGACCCGTCGCCTGACATCAACGTAGGCCGCGTGTCTTATGCTGTTAGCGGAAGGATCGTAAAAGCGAAGCAGGTTGTTGAAACCAAAGTAGGGCGCTGTGACGCTGTTGCGCTGAATTGTAACAACTGCACCAAGTAAGTTTCGACGCTGCAATGGATCGGGAAACGTTGTTTCCGAGTTTAGATTCTGAGCCTCAAGCGACTCAACGAAGTTGATGTCCTTTGGATTGATGTTTACCAACGGCATATAAAGGTGTGTGCCCTTATTACCAACGTAAGCAAGCTCAACAATAGTGTTCTTGAACAACTCCATCTGAATCGAGAGATTCCAGTTTTGGCTCGTCGGCACTTTGCCACTGCCTTCAATTGAAATCGCAAATCCCGGAGTACCAAGACTGTTGAGATAGACCAAACCATCGGCGTTCGTACCAAGAACAGAGTCTATCGACCCACCAGAGATGAGTGGCGGATTGCCACTTAACCTGACTGGCTGCGTTGAATCTGCAGTCCCTCCGACAGTTGATCCTGTGGCCGTTGTTGATACTGCGGTGAACGCGCCGAAATCCGGGTTTGGTAAGCGGTTGTTTCCAGTAAGAGTTGCGTGTGAGATTCCGTACCCACCTCGGATGACCATGCTTTTCTTTTCCATCCAGCCAATTTGCGGGCTCCATGCGAAACCAAACCGCGGTTCGAACCCCCAATAGTCGACTGGCGTTAGATAGCGAGAACGACCACCTCTTCCCGAGAACGCAAACGGCGGAATCAGAACGGTTGTTGGAACAGACGAAGGGATTGGTGAACTTGTCGGGACACCGAGGCCAGTTGCTGTCGCGCGTCGTTGTGCATCAGTCAATGTTTGAGTGATTGCAAGATCAGGGCGAAACACTCCCTGAAGATTGTTCTTCTCAGTACGTGGATATTGAAGTGCATAACGTAACCCAAGGTTGAGTGTCAGATTTGGTTTGATCTTCCAATCGTTCTGCACAAAGGCGGCGCCACTCTTCCAACGATAATCGTAATTGATTAGTAGGGGACGAACCTGTACTGCATTTGGAACACCAAGCAGCAAACTAGCCAGGTTGTTACCTCCATTCGCAACTGCCGTACTGCGGTTGTCACTCGTGTTGACTACACGAAATTCCCAACGGCCACCAGACGCACCAAAGAATGGAATGACATTCAATCGCGCATAGCTGAGATCAACGCCAAACTTCCACGTCTTGTTGCCGTGGGTCCAGTAGACGATGTCGTTAATATTGAAACGCTCTTCAACGTTAAAATTGTTCGTCGAACCCGATGAACCAACATCTGCGAAAGCGTTGTAGCTACCGTCACCACTGATTTGGAATAGCGGCATACCACCAGAGGTTAAACTCGGCAACCCGAGTTCCGTCGCCAGATTGCGACCGCCCTGAATTGAGAACTCCGGCGAGAAGTCTTCACTGAAAACGCCGCGTGTATAGTTTAGTCGCAGATCGTTGACGAGCGTCGGCGTAATCATTTTGTTATACGCAAGCAAGTACTGCTTGGCGTCACTGTAGATTCCGGTGTTCCCGTTTATGTCGCTCCCAAAACCGCGAATGCCGACCGCGGGAGTTTTCGTATACCGGAAGTTAACGTGATCGTTCGAAGTAAAATTGTGATCGAGGCGCAACGTGTAACGCGTCTCGTCCTGAGTAACGAAGCGCTGCACGATGTAGTTTCGCACCAATCCCGCATCGTCGATGAAGTAATCACCTGGCGTTGGCATAAACTTCAACACTTCAAGCGCTTTTGGGTCGATCATATTAGCTGGAATCTTGTTACCCGGAAACTGGCAGTAGGTTGCGGTCGTCACGCCATTTACTGTACACGTCTGTGGCAGTGGCACGAGTCGACCATTCACAAGATTGAACTGCTGGAAGATGTTTGTGGTACCCGTCGATGTCAAGTTGTACTTCTGCGCAATGCTCGTCGGGACCCAACCACTGCTCGTGCGTACGAGGTTTGTGAAATCACCTGCACGCTCAGCTGCTGACGGCAGTAACGTGGTCACAGAAAGAAAGTCGCGTCGCCATCGTGGTTCATATGCAAAGAAGAAGAATGTCTTGTTGCGTCCGTCGTAAAAGTGCTTACCGCCCTCACCAAACCGCGGCAGGAACACAGGACCGCCGACGGTGAATGAAACCTGGTTGTAGCGAAGATTGTTTGCCGGCCGTGGTCCATTGCCGATGCGATAAGGCAATGCGTTCGTTTTAGGGTTGCGGTGATACCAGAGTGCTTCACCATTGAAGTCATTCGTTCCTGATTTCGTGGTTGCATTGATTACGCCGCCGCCTGTTGACCCGAACTCAGCCGAATACGCGGACGTCTGCACTGTAAACTCCTGCACAGTTTCCGGAGTGAAACTAACAACGGCGCGTGCGATACCGACGCCAGTATTGTTCACACCGTCTGCAAGAATTGCTGTGCTCCCGGAACGGCCACCATTCAAGTTGAGGTTGAACCCCGGCACCGGTTGGTCAGACGTAACTCCAGGATCTTCGCTGCCGGCGTCGCCAGAGACGTTCGGAGCAGTCACAGCGAGATCGAGTACGCTGCGATTGTTCAATGGTAAGTCGCGGATCTGGCGTTCCGTGACGGTCTGCGTCGTGGTCGCTGACTCGGTATTAATGACTGCAGCTTCGGAAGAGATCGTGACTGTCTCGCCGACAGTACCGGTTTCAAGTGTGACATTCACCGCCGCGGTAGTGGCCGTATCAACTTTCACCTTTTCGATGATGGCCTTCTTAAACCCTGTGGCTTCAACCCTGACACTGTAATCAACAGGATCGAGCGATGAAGCCGAGTAAGCCCCTGACGACGAAGTTGTCAGAGTAATGCTCTTTTGAGTGCCAAGGTCGGTGATGATGACGGTGGCGCCTGGCACAACCGCGCCATTTTGATCAAAGACGGTTCCGCTGATGCCGCCTTTATTGCTCTGGCCCAGGACCGCCAATGAGCACACGAGAACGATTACGACAGTTTGAAAAAGTCGCATGTCTCCTTCTCCTTTCAGTTTTGCAGCAAAGGGATTCGCTAAGGGGGCGAATGAAATCAGTGGCAAAGATATTTCAGTTTGCCGAACCGCACTGGCTGGAAACCAACTTCTCATTCTCCCCAAGTTTTAACTTGGGGTAGGCGCAGCGTGTGATCCATAAGAACCGTTTCAACGGTTTCTGAACTACTCCACTCAGGAGCTGTTCGCGCCAAAATCGGACAAACCGTTGAAACGGTTCACAGATTGCAGAGCGCATCATTCGACCCCCAAGTTAAAACTTGGGGTGAATGAGAAGTAGCGTCTCGAGGGGGTCGTCCTTCTCTGACATCAATGAACAAAATCGTCAACCTAATTCCAGATCTATGCGGGTCACCGACGCCGGCGGAAATGTGTGTAATAAACCACTGCCGCGTAGCGATGCCAACAAAGGAACATCGATCGTCTGGGGAGCAAGCTTGTTTGGTTCTGCGAAGCTGTTGTGCGCATGAATGTCAGTCGAACTCAACCGCATACCTTTTGCACTTCGTACTGTGGCACCTCGCAACGCGATCTCAGCTTCGTGCGCGGCTTTCGGATCCGGGTTCGTTACAGTTAGTACAAGTCGACGCTCATCAAGCGAAGCCGATCCGTTCAAGCCACGAATCGTTGCGGGTTGCCCGCTTCTCGTGTAACTCGGCCGCGGCGACGAAAACACAGTTCGAATCGCCTTCTTGCCCTGATGCACTGAGTACATGTCAAAAACATGATACGTGGGCGTCAACACAAACTTGTCTTCGTGGGCCAGAAACAGCGACTGCAAACAATTGACGAGTTGCGCGATCGCAGCCATACCTACCTTGTCTGCGTGACGATGAAAAGTGTCGAGGGTTTGACCGGCAAGAACTGCGTCCCGAATCGTTGACTGCTGTCCAAGCAAATGCGTGTTATCTACTTCACTGCCGGGTTTGTACCAGGCGCCCCACTCGTCAACAACGAGCTTCACTCGATGCGTGCGATCGATTTCGCCCATCACGTTCCAACAATCTGAGATCATCGAGTCGACGCGATCAGCTTCATGCAGTAACTCGTACCACTCCTCATCTTGGTAGTTCACCGCATCGCCTTTTCCTTCTCGCCAATCATTTGTGCGACCACCACTAACATTCCAGGAGTAATGATGCATTGCCCAGCCCCACATACTACCGATTGCACGACGTTCGTTGAGTTTAGTAAAGAAACGCCTGGTCCAATCGAGATCACCGCCGTTTGGTCCAGCACCAACGAAAGCGAGGTTCACCCCATAGCCCGGAACCCATGCGGTGAAGCGACGATACTCGGCTGCGTACTCTTCTGGAGTAAAGTTGCCGCCACAGCCCCACGATTCGTTACCAATTCCCCAAAAGCGTACGTTGGCGCCATCCTTCTCGCCTTTCACTGCTCGCAGATCAGCGAGCGACGTTGTACCGGCAGGAGAGTTGCAATACTCCACCCATTCGTAAAAGTCCTTTGCGTTCAAGCTCCTCAGGTTAGCGGCAATGTATGGTTGTGCTCCGGTAAGCTTACAGAAACGCAGAAAGTCGTCAGTGCCAAACTGGTTGGTTTCGTATTTCCCTGGACCATTCGGAGCACCTTTGGGCCATTCGGAGGCCCCCGCCCAGAAGTTGGTGGTTCGCGGACGCGTGTTCTTTGGTCCAATTCCGTTGCGCCAGTTGTAACTGTCAGCAAAACAACCGCCTGGCCAACGAATAACGCTCGGCTTAATTTTAAGGAGTGCGTCGATTAGCGACTTTCTTATGCCAGCGACATTTGGGATCTTCGAATCTTCACCAACCCAGACACCGTCATAGATCACACCGCCGAGGTGTTCCGTGAAGTGACCATAAATTTCTGGAGCGATTGTGCCAATCGATTCGGCAGCTAAGATTTCGATGCGCGAATCCGCGGCCTGCGGTCGTGGCATGAACGACAGAAGTTTTTCTGTCGCGAAAGTCTTACTCATCACCAGAGCACCGCCACCGGCCATAGCTCCAAGCATGAAATCACGTCGCTTCATTCCGTTGTTCTCCGAAACTTAGGTTAGCTTGTGTTCTGCGGATACCACGGCCTTGCGCCGTGGAAGTTTACGTTCGCTGCTACCCGAAAAAACTCCTTTGGTCTTCGCGCCTTTCGCGCGCAAAACATGAGGCGATAGACTTTCACTTAGCGAGTAACGTGAAAACCACGGCACAGGGCCGTGGCATTCAACGCTTTCCATCCGTTGGACCAGGAAAGTTGTCAGTGCGAAATGGCGATGCAGGCAATCCAGAACCGTTCGTCAAGTTTGGATTCCTCGGGTTGTTGTTGAATGCATATCGCACGGCGACTGGTTTCGGCACTTTTGACGACCACACCTTCACACGGTTTCTTCCCACGATCTCTGCGTCGGCCCAGTACCATTTTTGATCCGCACCAGCAATTGCAAACTCATGCAGTTTCCCGCCACCGCGTACCGTCAGGCCTGTTCCGACATTAGTGAAAGTCAGCAGCAACTCTGAGCCATTTGAATTCGCGCTTTCGAAGTTGGGTCCAGCTTTATTCACGCCCTGTTTGTAAACATCAGCAAGCGCCCAGTTCGCCATTCTTTTGCCGACGTCGAGTTTGTTTCTGGGATGAATATCGTGTGCTTCTCCAATGTCTATCGTTACGATCAATCCTGTGTTCGGCAGAGACTTCGCAGTCAAACGCTGCGCTTCTCGTACATGACTCCACGCTTCATCGGCGGGTTCGTCTTTCGGATCGCGATAGTTCGGCAACTGAATAATGCCAAACGGAAAATCACCTTCGCCCCAACGTTCACGCCAGGCTTTGATCATTGTCGGCAACAGAATTTCATATTGTTGCGCTCGCGTTTCGTTCGATTCGCCTTGATACCAGAACGCACCACGAATGTAGAACGGAATCAGCGGTGCGATCATCCCGTCGTAAATCGAAGCTGCGATTCTGTATTCACGAAGTGCGTCGGGAACTGCCGGTGACGGTTGCGGCTTAGCGCCGGCAGTCTTTGCAGCGTCAGACTGTTCGCGCCACTTCCTGATCGCTTCGTCGTATTCAACTTTTACGCGCGGTCGCTCTTCGTCCCAGATTCTTGTGCGTTCGACTGTTGGTTTCAAATCAGTTGATGCCAAGAGATATTCAACTGGTGTCCATGCTTCCGCTTGCGAACCACCGTAAGACGAGTTAATCAGGCCAACGGGAACATTCAGCGCATTCTGTAACTCAACTCCAAAGTAATAACCAGCAGCTGAAAATTCTTTCACTGACTCTGATGTACATGCTCGCCAATCTCCAAGTGGCGGGGGTGCGTGTTTGAAAGCAACTTGCCGGCTGACATTGAAGAGACGAATTTGCGGATGATTCGCGGCTGCGATAGCCGCCTCGCCATTCGCAGTTTCGCTTAACAGACGCTGCATGTTTGATTGACCAGCAACCAACCAAACTTCACCAACAAGGATGTCTTCGATTTCGATCTTGTTGTGCCCTTCGATCGTCAGCCTCGCTGGCGAAGCATTGGCTCTCAATGGATCGAGATGAACAATCCATTTCCCATCTTTGTCTGCAGTGATTTTCTTCGTCTGAGTGCCGAAGTGAACAGTGACCACTTCACCTGCGTCGGCTCGTCCCCAGATCGGTACTGCACGCTCGCGTTGCAGGACCATTGAACTGCTAATTACGTCTGGCAGAGTGACATTCGCATGCGCAACTGCGCCCAACGTCAACAACATTACTACGAGCGAAAACCGCTTCATGTGTTTAGTCATCACTTTGTCGAATCGCGACTGCTCTTTTCGGACGCAGGCGTCCTCGCCTGCAAATGAGCGCGAAGCGCGAACCTATCTCTGGCCAGTTGAGTGTAGCGATTGTGGCAGTCGGGGACGCCTGCGCTCCCAGCACTAACGCCTGCATGACGCCCGCTGCCTAGTTTCCTAATGGTTTGGTGTTTGTGAATGCCGGACTGGGCGGTAACTTAAAACTCTCCAAACTGTCAGGCTGACGCGGATCGAAGGCACGTTCATCCGTCGTTAAATACTTCGTCAAATCCAAGTGGGCCGCTTTGATTCCTTCGACCATGCACTTCGCCAATTCATAACTTCCATAGTTGTTGTGATGCGTGCCGTCACCCTCTTTGAACGCCAGCTTTGACTTCTCTGGTCCAAGCGCTTCATAAAACGCCTTACTCATTGCGTTCAGATCGATCAGCGGAACATTTTCCTCACGCGCAACTTGTCGCACTGCTTCCGGATAATCACCATGCGAGTTTGTGATATATCCACTCTGATCAAACGTGCGTCGCTGAACTGGTGTGATCAGTACAGGAAATCCACCGCGTTCGCGTGCGCCTGCGACAAACTTTTTCAGGTCGGCCTTGTACGTTGTGAACGCACCGACGCCTTCACCTTTCTCTTTTTCGTCGTTGTGTCCGTACTGAATGAACAGGTAATCACCAGGCCTCATCGTGCTCAACACTTTGTCCAAACGACGCGCACCAAGCGAACTACGCAGCGATTCTCCCGACTCAGCGTGATTGGCAACAACTATCTCGGGCTTGAAAAATC
>PSRF01000006.1 GCA_003175865.1 Blastocatellia bacterium | reverse complement strand
GAAGTCATCAATCGCATGGCTTCAGTTGGAGCGTACCTTATGCACACGAATCATCTGAGTGATCGCCAACTCTACGACTACCTCTACAACGAGGGCTTGCGCGAAGAGGCGGTGCTGTTTCCTGAGAATCCGAGTTACGCTTACACCATTGATCTCACTGGAAGCGGAAGTGAGGAAGATAATCAAGTTTATTTGCGGTATTACGTTGATGAAGAGCACCGTAGGCAGTGGGCCACTGACTGGCCGGATGATCTGATTCCGGAACATGAAGAGCCGCCATTCGATCGTGATCGGCACTTGCCGAAATCACAATTTGGTTGATTTTGGAGTGCGTTGACTCTGTCAGCGCTTTGTGAGAAAGCGCCGACTGAGTCGCCGCACTCCAAGCTAAGCAACAAACATCGTACCGGTGCCTTTATCGGTAAAGACTTCGGAGAGCAGGGCGTTTCGCTTCGTGCCGCTGATGACGTGTGCGCTGTGAACGCCGCGCTGGAGTAGTGCAGTGATACTTTGCAGTTTAGGAATCATGCCCCCTGTCGCTGCGCCTTGAGCAACCAGATCATCTGCTTCTCTGGCACTGAGTCGATTGAGCTTTGTTTCAGGGTTTTTTGGATCCAGGTAGATTCCATCGACGTCGCTAAGAAGGATTAGTTTTTCCGCTTGTAGACGGACAGCGATCTCAGCGGCGATGGTGTCAGCATTGATGTTGAAGACCATGCCGTCGTCGTCTGCGCCTAGTGAAGAAATTACCGGCAGGTAGCCGTGGTCCAGCAATACGGTCAGCAAACGCGCGTTTATTTGGACCACGTCGCCCACATGGCCGTAATCAATTTGCGCGCGTTCGCCAGTTTCACGATTGAATACTTCTTTAGGTGGCCGACGTTCTGCGTGCACGATGTTACCGTCTACACCTGACAGTCCAACTGCTTCAATGCTTCGGTGTCGCAACGCGGCAAGAATGTCAGTGTTGATTTTGCCCGCGAAAATCATCTTCGCCATCTCGAGCGTAGCGTCGTCGGTTACGCGACGACCCTCGATAATCGTTTGCTCCACTCCTAGTTGTTTTGCAAGTTCGGTCAGCTGTTTTCCGCCACCGTGGACTACAGTGATCCTGATTCCAACCTGGTGCAGAAGTGCGAGTTCTTCAGCGAGTGAGGCAAGATTCTCTGGACTCTCAGTAACCTTGCCAGACAGTTTTACGACAAATGTCTGGCCCTGGAAGCGTTGGATGTACGGCAACGCCTCGCGTAGGAGGTCAAGTCGAAGTTGATCATCAATGTCGCGGCTTTCGATCATTTCTGTAAACGTGCTTTGTCCCTTCTGAAACCAAAGACCAAGTACAACAAAGAACAAAGTACAAAAAACTACGTCATCAACCGCTTCAACACTGCCTTTTGCGCATGTAACCGATTTTCCGCTTCGTCGATTACAACCGATGCAGTTGAATCGAGGACTGCATCCGTTACGATCACGTTTCGTCTTACCGGCAAGCAGTGCATGAAGATCGCGTCAGCCGTCCTCTCCATTTTCGCGTCATCGACGATCCATTTACGCCGGTACTTTGCTCTCGTCAGTAGATCTTGTTCGGAATTGCCATAGAAAAGTTTTGAACCCCAACTCTTAGCGTAAATCACCTCCGCACCACCGAACGCCTCCTCGATCTCATGAGTTGTTTCAACACTGCCTCCTGATGTCTGAGCGGCGTCTTTCACAGTCTTCATCAATTCCTCATCGAGTTGATAGTCAGGCGGATGTGCAATCACCAGGTCGTGGCCCATCTGAGCGGTTGCAAGTGCGAAACTATTTGGGACTGCCATTGGCAAAGGCTTTGGGTGCCAAGCCCACGTTAGAACAACACGTTTCCGTTCGTGACCAAGCTTCTCCCGAATCGTCATCATATCTGCCAATGATTGACATGGATGATGCATTGCTGATTCCAGGTTAATGACCGGCACACTTGCATAGCGTGCAAATGCACTCAGCACAGGATCGATCCGCTCCTCTTGCCAATCCTTTAAATCGGCGAATGTCCGCACACCAATCGCAACGCAGTACCTTTCGAGCACTCGCACGAACTCTGCAATATGTTCGGTTTTGTCGCCATCCATTACGACGCCGTCGCGATGTTCGAGTGTCCAACTCGTACCACCTGGCTCCAGCACAACCGGGTTTCCGCCGAGGTCGTAGATTCCTACTTGCATCGATGCTCGCGTTCGCAAGCTCGGGTTGAAAAACACCAGGCCGACTGATTTACCCTTCAAAGGCTGTGTATTGTCTTCGCCGCTCTTGAACCGTCGAGCTGACTCGATAAGCTCGATCAACTCTCCTTGAGTCAGACCTAGTGTTGTTAAAAAATCTTTCATTGGACAACTTGCGTCAGCGCGCTAATAAACACATCCACTTCTTCGCGCTGCAATGACAAAGGGGGTAACAAGCGGAGAACGTTTGGGTTGCTGGACGTACCTGAAATGACCTTCTCTTCCAACAGCGCCTGATGAATCGGTGCTGCTTTTTGCGCGAACTCAATACCCAGTAAAAATCCTAAACCGTGCACAGCGACGACTTGCTCAATCTGTTTCAGCTGTTCGCGCAAGTATGACTCCACAGCCTGCACGTTCGTCAGCATTTGATCGTGTTCGATTGCGGCGAGTGTGGCCTCTACCGCCGCCATAGCGATCATTCCGCCGCCAAACGTCGTTCCGAGATCGTTCTCCTTAATGCTCCCGGCAATTCGATCACTCACGAGGCACGCACCAACTGGTATGCCACTGCCAAGTGCTTTAGCCAGAGTCACAATATCGGGTACAACGCCGTCGCCAGCGGCAGAACCTGCGAAGAACCAGGTACCGGTGCGACCTACACCGGTTTGTACTTCATCGTAGATCAAAATGATTCCATGCTCGTCGCAAATTGTTTTAAGGTCACGAAAGAAGTTCGCATTCGCTGTCCGCACACCTGCCATCGACTGAATTGGCTCCAGCATGATTCCAGCAACGGTTTCGTCAACTACATCACGTACTGAGTTGATGTTGCCGAACTCCGCTTCAATATGCCCCGGCACGTTTGGCTTTCCAATCTCGCGGTACTTACCGAGAAACGTGGCACTGATTGCGTCAGCAGTTCGTCCGTGAAAACCACCCGAGAAGGTGATGATCTTTTCTCGGCCGGTGTGCATGCGGGCCATGCGCATTGCGTTCTCATTGGCCTCAGTTCCTGAGTTGCAGAAAAACGCCTTCGTCAAGGAATTGGGAGAAATTGAAATTAACTTTTCAGCAGCACGAGCCCGTGTTTCGGAATAGACGAGATTGGAATAGAAAAGGAGCTTCTCCGCCTGTGAACGGATGGCCGCGACCACGAGCGGATGGCAGTGGCCTGTGCCTGCGACGGCATGACCACCATACAAATCGAGATACTTTGTTCCGTCACTCGTGTAGATCCAAACACCTTCGCCTCGTTCCGCAGCGATGGGCATCTTTTTGTAAGTTGCCAACTGGAATTGTTCTTCGCTGGCAAAAATGTCTTTGAAAGAGGTTGTCATTTGCGCACTCATCCGGCCCTCGCTCCGTCTTCTGTTTTGTATTCCGGCATCGCCAGTGCCGGTCTCAATCCATCTGCAAATCCTATGTCGAATAACATGCCTTCGGAGACTACGCCACGCATTTTCTTCGGGGGGAGGTTGACGACAAACAACGCCTGCGTGCCTTCAATCTCTTTTGGATTCGAGCGTTCCTGTTTGATACCAGCGACTATAGATCTTTGATGATCGCCGAACGACACCTGGAGTTGCATGAGCTTGTCGGAGTTTTCGACTTCTTCTACTGACAAGATTGTTCCAACTCTGATATCGATCTTCTCAAGATCGGCGAGCTCGATCGAGGGTTTGATTGGCGCAGGAGAAAAGCTCATCTCTTTGGAGTGCGGCGGCCTGGCGCCGCTTTTGTAAATCATTAAGGAATTTAAGTGCCGAGTACCAAAGCGGCGCCAGGCCGCCGCACTCCAAATCACGGATTAGTTCCCACCAACATCAATCCTGTCTTCTCATCCAGGCCAAACATCAGATTCATATTCTGCACGGCTTGTCCCGCCGCGCCCTTCACCAGATTGTCGATTGCCGAAAATACGACAACTTGTTTTCCACGTACCGCGAAACCGATGTCGCAGAAGTTTGTCGTCTTTACCCAGTTGATGTCAGGTGAACCTTTCACCAGGCGAACGAAGAATGAATCGCGGTAGAACTCGGAAAACAGTTTGTGCAACTCAGCTTCAGTCGAGTCGCTTTTGGTCTCAGCGTAGATGGACGCAAAAATACCGCGTGCAACGGGCAAGGAATGTGTCATAAACACTAATTCACTGGTCCAATCACCAACGCGGCGGAGTTCCTGTTCGATTTCTGGAACGTGTTGATGTGTGAACGGCTTGTACGCGTAGAAGGAGGTCATCCGCTGCGGATGATGTGTATTCGCGGCAGCTTTAGCACCCGAACCAGACGAACCGGTCTTTGCGTCAACGATAACTCGGCCCGTTAATGTTCCACTCGCGACCAGTGGAGCGAGTCCCAACAAAGTGGCCGTCGCAAAGCATCCCGGATTTGCAATCAAGCGTGCCTTGCGGATGGCCTCGCGATTCGTTTCAGTCAGTCCGTAAACAAATCCAGACTGCACTTCCATCGCAGTGTGGGCTTGCTTGTAGTGCTGCTCGAAGACGTCCTGGTCGCGAAGGCGAAAGTCGCCGGAAAGATCAATGACTTTGACATCTTCAGGGAGCTTCGGAACGATTTCCATTGCCTGGCCGTGCGGTAGTGCAAGAAAAACACAATCGAGTTGGTTAAGTGCTTCAGAATTTTCCGGCGCGGCTTGAAATATGAGATCAGTTAGACCAGCGAGATTCCGATGGACTTCGGCCACTCGCTTACCAGCATGTTCATTGGCCGTAACGAATTCGATCTGCGTGTTTGGATGAAAAAGTAGAATGCGCAGTAATTCTGATCCGCCGTAGCCCGAACCACCGAAAATGCCAATTCGAATTTTTCCCATCGCTTTATTTCTTGTCGGAATTTCGTGCCCAAATGTCCGATAAGCTTTGGCTTAGCTCGTGCTTCGCTAACAGAACGGTTTCGCAAGTGTCCGACAAGCTAAAGCTTATCGGACATTGGGGGCGCAGAGAAATCAGTTGAAACTGAGCCATCACGAAAGCCGTATGATTTATTGATTAACAATCTCCCGCACGAGGAATAGTTGCATGCATCGAATCTTTCTCGCTTTCTTCGCAGTCGCGGTCGCCTTCATAACTATCGGCGGCCTAAACGGACGACGCGCGTTCATTTACATCGGCATCGCATTTCTCGTCATCTGTCTTCTGCGTTGGACCAGGCGACGCGATTAAGCGGCCACTCGGGCTCGCGTTTCTTCCAACTTTCTGCTCACTAGCTCGAACAGTTGACGACCGTTTCGCCGCGCGTTTGCCGCCGGCACGCCGAACTCATTTTCAATGTAATCCTCACCCATTTGTGAGTCCGTAACTGAACCAGCGACGACATCAATCTCAATCCCTTTGCGACGCATCAACTCGATTCCGCCCCACGCGCCGACGTAATCGGATGCACAAAACACCAGGGCGGCCATGGCTTCGCGTAATTCGTTATCGTCGAAAACAGTTTCCACTGAATAACCGCCAAGAATGCCATCGCCCATCTCAATAACAATCAAGTCAGGGTTGCTTTCGTTAAGTCGGCCGATGATTGCCTTCGCAGTTGGTGCCAAATTGTCAATATCAACAGTCGAAGGCAAGCCACAATCAAGAAAACTTGCGGTGGCAATCGCGCCGTGGTCCGCCATGTTGAGCGTATCCCGCAAACAGGCAACACCCGAAAGTTTGGCAGCTGCGACTCTCAGCCCATTTCGAGTCGCTTGTTTGATTAACTCCGTAGCCGCGAAAGTTTTCCCGCTGTTCATACTCGTGCCCGCAATCATAACGATTGGAGCACTCTCGCCCAGTTCTGTTTGCGGTGTGATCGCGGCGTCCGCAATGTTCATTACCTTGTCGTTCTCATCTGTTACCAGACCGACGACCTCGAGTTTGATTGCGTCACCCAAACTCGAATGATGACCTGTGCAGCAACCGATGACACCACCCATATTCAATAGATGAAGTTCATCACCACGATTTACGGTGGCGGGAACATCACCAACAAAACCCTTCAAAGCTCGACGCCTGCCCAACACGCACAACAACAGGTCCCCTGGGTTAATCTTGGCAAGCCGTCCAGTCGGTAATTCGAGCATGTTGTATGTTGCGCTGTCAGTTAGTGCACGAACAGCTACAACATCACCAGGTCGCGGTAATATAGTCGAGGCTTTAAGAGCTACAGTTTTTGTGAGACTCAGCGGGGAAGTCGCTGATCCAATTTTGTCGACCTCGATCACGTTCAACGTTTCGGAAGAGTTCATCGTCCACCTCCCAGTCTGAGTCGCAGTGCGTTGAGTTTGATGAAACCCTCGGCGTCGCGTTGGTTGTAAACCGTATCGGCTTCGAAGGTTGCGATCTTTTCGTCATAAAGCGAGTTAGGCGAACGACGTCCGACTACGATTGTGTTGCCGCGGTAAAGTTTTAGTCGTACGTCACCCGTCACCTGCGTTTGAGTTTCGTCGATAGTTTTACGCATCAACTTAAACTCAGGGGCAAACCAGAAACCGTAGTAAACGCTTTCGGCAAATTTCACCAACAGCGAGTCCCGCAAATGCATGACTTCCCGATCAAGTGTGATCGATTCGAGTGCGCGATGTGCCGCTTGCAGTATTGTTACACCGGGCGTTTCATAGACTCCGCGTGACTTCATTCCCACAAAACGATTCTCCACGAGATCGACGCGTCCGATACCGTGTTCGCCGCCGGTTCGATTTAAAGTTTCGAGCAATGCGACAGGGCCGAGCGATTTGCCGTTGATTGCAACTGGCTCGCCTTTCTCGAAGGAGATTTCCAAATACTCGGGCTCGGTTTTCGCGTTTTCAGGGGAACGCGTTAATTGAAAAATATTCTCGGGTGGTTCCGCCCATGGGTCTTCAAGGATTCCGCCTTCATAACTGATGTGCATCAGATTGGCATCCGTCGAATAAGGCTTTTCTGCAGTCGCGGTCACTGGAATGTTGTGTGTTTTCGCATATGCCATCAGGTCCATGCGGCCTTTAAATTCCCAGTCGCGCCAGGGCGCAATGACCTTGATATCAGGTTGAAGAGCGTAGTAAGTCAGTTCAAAACGAACTTGATCGTTCCCTTTTCCCGTAGCGCCATGAGCAACTGCGTCGGCGCCTTCGCGTTGTGCGATTTCGATTTGACGCTTTGCGATGACTGGACGTGCCAGCGAAGTTCCCATCAGATACACGCCTTCATAAACCGCGTTCGCTTTCACGGCGGTCCATACGTAGTCGCGTACAAACTCTTCGCGCAGATCTTCTACGTAGAGTTTTGAAGCACCTGTCTCGCGCGCTTTTGTGTCGAGTCCTTCAAGTTCCTGACCTTGACCGACGTCAGCGCAAAAACACACGACTTCGCAGTTGTATTTGTCTTTGAGCCAACGCAGCATCACGGACGTGTCGAGTCCGCCGGAATACGCGAGTACGATTTTTTTAACTGATGATGACATTCTTTAGTTGATAATTCCTTCTGTTTTATATTTTGAACTTTGTACTTCGTGCTTTGTACTTTGTTAAGGTCATCGAGTTGAACAATCAAAGAACAAAGCACAAAGCACAAAAAACAAAGATCGAAATCTTACGAGAACAAGCCCCATATACTCTTGATTACCGCTCGCTCCGCTTTCTGATCGCGTACAGCGATGAAAATCGTGTCTTCACCGGCTATCGTGCCGACTATTTCAGGAAATGTCGCGGCATCGATTTCGACCGCCACAGCAGATGCCAGACCAGGGTGCGTTCGGGCGACCACGAGATTGTCCCCGGCTAAGTCCAGGCTCACCAAACCACGCGCGCCCGCGCCATTTGTCCGCGGTAATGTGTAATGACCGTGATGTTTGACGACGCCAAGCTCTTCCAAGTCTCGCGAAACACTCGATTGCGTCGCAGCCACTCCCGCATTTTCAAGGAGCTCCCGCAATGTCTCTTGCGTCGCGATAGGTTTCGCGCGTATCAAACTCAAGATTTTCTGTTGCCGGTCTCTCTTATTCATAAATCCATATGCACGCAACTTGCATAATCAATGCATAGATGCATAAACTATCATGCGAGTTGTGCGACAGTCAAATCTTTGGAGTGCGCTGACTCTGTCGGCGCCTTGTTACTCTCGTGGTAATAAAAAGCGGCGACAGAGTCCCCGTACTCCGAAAAAGGAAATCTTTAATGGAACCAAAAAACCTTTGGGGCGGCCGTTTCAAGGAAAAGACAGATCCTGAGTTTGCTCAGTTCAATAACTCGTTTCGCTTCGACCAGAGGCTTTTCCGCGCGGATGTTATAGCCAGCATCGCTTATGGTCATGCGCTGGAGAATGCGGGTGTGCTGAGCAACGCAGAAGCCCAGGCGATTCAAGACGGTCTAAACTTAATCCTCAAAAACGGCACTGAAGATCCCAAATATTTCGCCGATTCAAACGCGGAAGACGTACATTCATTTGTCGAAGGCAAGTTGGTTGACTTGGCAGGTGATGCAGGCAGAAAACTTCACACAGGTCGCAGCAGAAATGATCAAGTAGCGACAGACTTTCGGCTTTGGATTCGGGATGCGATCGATTCATTAACGGAGACTGTAGCGAGTACCCAACTCGCATTGCTCACTTTTGCGGAGTCAAACCAGTCCGTCGTTATTCCTGGTTACACGCACCTGCAACGTGCACAGCCGGTCATGTTGGCCCATTGGTCGCTGGCTTATTTTGAAATGCTGGCACGTGATCGCGATCGACTACGTGACGCAAGGAATCGGGTCAACGTTCTGCCGCTTGGGTCAGGCGCGCTTTCGGGTAACTCTTTTCAAATAGATCGTGAAACTATCGCACGCGAGTTGGGTTTTGATGAAGTTTCACTGAACAGCCTCGACGCAGTGAGTGACCGCGACTTCTGCATCGAATTTGTCAGCGCGTGTTCATTGTTAATGGTCCACCTATCGCGAGTCGCAGAGGACATCATTTTGTACGCAAGCACTGAGTTTGGATTCTTCGAATTGAGTGATGCAGTCGCCACTGGATCGAGCTTGATGCCCCAAAAGAAGAATCCTGACTCGATGGAGCTTGTTAGAGGAAAATCTGGTCGTGTCTTTGGCGATTTGTTGTCGTTGCTTACGGTAATGAAGGGCTTGCCACTCGCGTACAACAAAGACATGCAGGAAGACAAGGAAGCGGTGTTCGACGCATACGACACCACTTCAGCATGTTTGAAAATCACAACTACGGTCTTGTCCGGAATAACTGTTGATGAAAAACGCATTCACCATGCGGCGACTACCGGGTATATGAATGCAACTGAAATTGCTGATTATCTGGTCCGTAAAGGAATGCCGTTTCGCGAAGCGCATGAAGTGGTCGGACGAGTGGTGATGCGTGCGCTTGAACTCAACGTTGAGTTGGACCGGATAGAGTTGCAAGAGTTGCGTTCGATTTCCGCGTTATTTGGTGAAGATGTCTACGCAGGGTTATCGCTTCAGTCGACTGTAAGCGCGAAGAATGTGATTGGTGGGACCTCGCCCGAGCAGGTCAAGATTGCGCTGGCGCGGGCTCGAGAACGCCTGTGAACTGCTGATGAGCTTTGTGACAACATTTCTTTAGCGGCTTCGGCAGTCT
>PSRF01000402.1 GCA_003175865.1 Blastocatellia bacterium | reverse complement strand
GACGCCTTGACGAAAGTCCAGATGCGACTCGATGAGCAACTCAATCAGACTACGTGCGCGACCACGTTCACTTGTCTGGAGAGCTTGAGCCGCAAACCCTTTTCCGGGATTCTTTGAATCCTGTTGCATTAAGAGGTCTACATAGAATTCGTAAGCCTTTTCACGGGACGCAAGATAAGCCGCGCGCAATTGCTGACTACCGGAATGAGCCCGAACTGTTTCAATCAGAGATAGAGACTCTTCTATATTCTTTTGCGCTTCGGCGAGGTTCCCGAGTTTTTGTTCGGCGCGAGCTCTCTCTTCAAGTGCGATAGCAGCGTTATTTAAGTCACCAATCTTGCGGAGAATGGAGAGCGATTGATCAAACTGTTCCACAGCTTTCTCGGGCTGTCCGGTCAAACTGTACACATGACCCAGGTTATTAAGTGAAAGCGCCTCTCGCCGGACGTTCTGAGTCGCTCGTTGAATTTGGAGCGACTGTTGGTGAAAGTCTAATGCCTTTTCGGGTTGGCCCATCTCAGCGTAAGCAACGCCCGTGAGGTCGAGTGTTTCTGCTCCTTGAGCGCGGTTGCCGGTCTGCTGCTGAATCGCACGCGCTTGCCCGTAGTAATTCAGGGCTTCGTCATATTTCTTAAGATCCCTGTAGGCAGTACCTATGTTACTGAGTGTATAGGATTCCGCGTTTCTGTCACTGCCTGCATGTAAGATGACAAGCGATTGATTGAAATACTCCAGTGCCTTAGCAAACTCTCCAATACTTATGTAAGCCACGCCAATATTATTAAGAGTAATAGCGCGTTGGTTGAGCTGATCTTTAAAACGAGGCAGCGCTTGCAAATAGTATTCAAGCGCTTTTTGAAAATCGCCGGCGTCACTGTAGAGCTTCCCGATGTTGTTCAGACCCGAACCCTCGGTACTCGAGTTATTTACTTTTCGAGCAAGCTCGACGGCTCGCTCGTAATGTTGTTCAGCCTTGCGAACATCGCCCAAGACGTCATTGACACCGCCAATTAATGTTTCGATTGATGCCTCTAAACGTTGATCTGAAACAGTCTTCGCGAGTGTGAGCGCTTCATCCAGAAATGGAATCGCCAGGCGGAATTCACTCAACTGCAAGTGAACTAGACCAAGCATCTGCATTGTAAGAGCCTGTCGATATGTATCGTCTGCTGCTTTGAATAGAGGCAGAGCCTGTTGAAACTTATCAATTGAGCTTCTCTTGTCGGCAGCAGTTGGTTGTGATCGGAGTTTATGCGCTTCTTCAAAGATCCTTTGAGCGGTTACGTGCCCGATGTCCGTTTGTGTTGCTTCCCGTAACGCTACGATCTGGATCTTGTAGGACGCAGTTTCTGCTTTCGCATTGGGACAACGAATTTCCACGCGGTAATCTCCACCAACATCAGCAACCAAGAGTACTGGTTCAGTTCCCCAACGATCGTTAGGGCTGTCTGTGACGACAATCTGAGATCCGTCCGGCTTGAACAACGCAACCGCGAGATCAATTCCTTTCTGTTCGACTAGTGCATACAAGAACTGATGAGGGTTTAGGTTAATTCGATACGACTGTGACTCACCGCCTTTAAGAGGGTGCTCTCCATCAGCAAAGACTGGTAGTTGAGAAGTGCCTTGACGATCAAAAGCTCTGACGAGTTGTGCAGAAGCGCACGCAGCTAAACACAACAACAGAGCCGCGCAAAGCCTGCGCTTCGAGGCTGGAACCAATAGTTGTATGCGAAGATGGCGCATATGCAAGATCGCTATCCCTAAGGAAGAAAGCGCGGGAGGCAAGACCTCACGCGCTCCCTCCATGTAATTTTGACTTGAATCATCAAGCGGACGCCGATTTTGTATCTCCCTCATCTCCTTCAGTAGTAGTACCCGATTGCGCAGTCCAAGTGCCGTCGGGATCTGCAGTTGGAGATGGAATCGACCAGTTTCCTTCTGCCTGGTTATTTGAAGGACCGCCAGTTAACGTCGTTACTTCGATCGAAAAGTCATATCCACCCAAACCGAACGTTGGGAATGTAAATGGGGGAGTTGGCAAGCTGTTGCCAGTTGTGGTTGAGAGCACTGTGTTGGGGTTGTGATCAGTGAATTCGTAAGCGGTGTTGGTGTCGTTCGTAGTTATGTGACATCCGACCAACTTATCTTTGTGGCTACCTCCGGTTACGCCACCACTGTGAATAGTCCATTGTGACATGTCTTAATCCTCCTCATGGATGTTAGTTCTTGCCGATTGTTTAATGATTTCCGGGTCTGCTAATGCCTTGGAGCGCAGAGCTCTTTCATTTAGTAACGCGAGAAAGAATCGGGGAAACCACCATGTAAATGATCAGATTCGCGAAATTCTGTGAGAAAACCACCACGGCCGTAGAAAAGACTTTATAGGCGTGGCCAGGATGTATGTCTTGAACCAGCTCTGGGCTTGGAATGGCCTAAATGATATGCCGGGCAGGAGTGGCGGTCAATGATTTCGAGGGTAGCTGTTTACGCCGAAGGCGTTAATCCTCCAATATTACTGATGCTCAAGATCAACAGCGTGCATGAGAAGATTTCCCTGACTCGTCACGACAGTCTGCTTTCGATCGGCATCCTGTTCGACGGTGGGTTTGTTACCGGGGTGACTCCGAAGGAATGCCTCAACCTTGTCACGAAGTGCTGAGTCTGTGATCAACCCAGCTGTCTTTTGGCTAGCAAAACTACGAACCGGCTCCAGTTCCGGTACCGCATTCTCAGCAAATACCAACCAAACTTTTTCAGTCCCTTTTTCATTATCGAAATGAATCCATGACTTATCGGGAATTTGCACCTCGTGATTTTCGGTAACTAAGGCAGAACCACTGTTCGAGGTAGGAGAAGGAAACAGAACAACAAACTCCGCCGGTTGACCATTGTCATGTGGCCCCTCATTCAAGACGTAGAGAAATCCCGTTTGGGGACTAGTTAGGTTCAATCGAATCTGATAATCCCGTTCGAACACCATCTCTTTTGCAAGTTGGAATGGAGCTTCGAATGGTTTGTTATCGCGATATTTTTGAACTGTGATTGAATAAGTTAAGGCCCGTTGGGGAGATGCCACTGACGTTGTTGCCGGCGTTGAGGTGTTTGGAGTTTTTTGACGCCAACTGTTGATGGCCCATAGTGCTGCTATCAGAAAAACCACCGCACCTACAACTAGCAACAAGAGATGATTCCGTCCAGGACTGAGCGAAGCTGTAGGTGTGGGTACGGCCTCAATAGTCGACGTGGCAGCTGCAGCAGTTACAGCACTTTGAAGCGGCGCTACCGAGCGCTTCATTTCTGCGTCGAGATCGAGTTGCTTTCTCAATTTCCGCAAATCAACTAACAAGTCTTTCGCCGTTTGATATCGTTCATCGACAGGCTTCCTAAGGGCTTTGCTGACGATGCGCTCGAGCTCATCCGGAACTCTTACGTTTGTCACGCTTGAGAGAGGTTTAGGATCACTCTCTAAAATCTGCACGATCGTGTGACTAGTCGTGCGTCCTGTAAAAGGTGCGGCGCCGACTACCATCTCGTAAATCATCACTCCCACGCTCCAAAGATCCGTGCGGGCATCCACCTGCAAGCCCTGCGCCTGCTCTGGAGACATGTAGTTGACCGTGCCAAGAATAGTTCCGGCGGCAGTCTTAAACTGGGTTGCGATCTGAGAGTCAGTCTCGTGAGTGACTGAGGATTTTTCGGAAGCTTTGGCGAGTCCGAAGTCGAGTACCTTCACGATGCGATCGCGCCTGCGAATCATAACGTTTTCTGGCTTGATATCGCGATGCACGACCTTCGCTTCGTGTGCTGCATCCAAGGCAGCAACAATCTGAACACTGATGTCGAGTACTTCTGGGAGTTTTAGTGGCTTTCCACGCAGATGCTCGCGCAACGTTTCGCCATCGATGTATTCCGTTGCGAGAAAATTAAGAGAGTCGACTTCGCCGAATTCGAATATGGTGAGAATGTTCGGCTGATTCAATGACGACGCCATGCGTGCCTCTTGTTGGAAGCGCTGCATTCGTCTTTTGTCGTGAGCCAACTCACCAGACAAAATCTTCAAAGCCACTTGTCGTTCGAGGCGTTTGTCGTTGGCGAGATAAACTTCTCCCATCCCGCCCGTGCCGAGATGTTTAACTATTTCGTATGGTCCAACTTTTTGTCCGTCAGAAAGTGTTTTGCCTGGATCGGACGGGACAAAAGCGGGGGTCTCGATGAAGTTGTCATCGGACGCTTGCTGATGAGATTGAATAAGGCGTGAAACTTCTTTCCGTAATAGTTCGTCGTGGCCGCATTCGCTTGCGAGGTAAGCCTCGCGAGCACCGACATCAAGTTCGATAGCAGACTTGAATATGCGACTAACTTGTTCCCAACGTTCAGGCGTCACGTCAACCTGCTCCGGCAAGTTGCTGATAAAGCCATGCGCGCGCCAAGTTCCAGTCGCGCATGACGGTGTTCTCGGAAATCTTTAACACCGCCGCGATTTCCTTGTTGTCCAAACCGGCAAAGTATCGCAACTCCACAACCTGGCAACGTCTCGGATCCAATCGAGCAAGGTTCTCGAGGGCTTCGTCGAGCATCAGAACCTCTTCGGATTTTTCGCTGGCTACGATCATGGCTTCATCCAAAGAGACTTTCTTTGCGCCACCGCCGCGCTTGAGGTGCAGGTAACGACGTGCATGGTCGACCAGAATGCGGCGCATTATTTGTGCTGAGATTGCAAAAAAGTGTGACCGGTTTTGCCAGTGAACGTTCTTCTGTTCCACCATACGCACGTAGGCTTCGTTGATCAACGCAGTGGTTTGCAGCGTGTGCCCCTTGGCCTCTCGTTTCATATAAGAGCGGGCCAGACGACGAAGCTCTTCGTAGACAAGCGGGTACAGTTTGTCGAGGGCGGCTTGGTTACCACCGCTCCACTCCTCGAGGAGTCCGGTGATTTCATGTTGGGTTCGGGGCAGGGTTTTTGTCATTCAAACGGGCCTGGGCAGTTCAAAGTTTAACACCTGCCGATTGGGATCAGAACAGGAGCTAAGCAACTGCTTTCAAGCGAGACTAGTCTTAAGCTCAAGGATATTCAGGAGTTTTCAGTCGTTTTGCTTCTGAATGGAATCGGAACCGGACCGAAGACTGCCCTCAAGCTCGGGAATACGCAGCAGTTTTTCAGACGCTTCGCTCTGGTTCCGATCCTTCGTCCTTAGATCTTGACTAAACAAACCACGCTGTACAAAACTGCTGCCCGCTCATGGTAGTTAAAGTCGACAACAGCCCGCTCTCGGATCTTGAAGTGCTTCAGCGTCTGTCACGCGCGCGCGACTTCATTGACCACTGTTACGATCATCCGTTAAGTCTCGATCAGATTTCAGAGAAGGCTTGTTTTTCTCGTTACCACTTCCTGCGTTTGTTTCGGCAGGCATTTAACAAGACTCCACACCAGTACCTAATTGAACGTCGTATCGAGAAAGCGAAAGAGTTATTAAAGGGTAACGAACTGCGAGTCACCGACGTTTGTTTCGAAGTTGGGTTTCAATCGCTCGGATCGTTCAGCAGCCTGTTTCACAAGTGCGTCGGGCATGCACCTGTGGCATATCGCGAGAAGGCTCGTCGCACGGAACAGGCGAAACGTCAGGTTCCAGGTTGCTTCCTCGTAATGTACGGTCTCGAGTCCGCTTAAATGTCCGATAAGCTTTAGCTTGTCGATGACTCTCCGAACATTCAACCCAATTCTGGGTCGAACCATAATAACAACGACGGCAAGCTCAAGCTTATCGAACATAACGATCCCAGCAATTTTGGAGAAGTCTGATCGGGCAGAGTTCGAGTACTCTGTTCCCAAATTTCAAGAAGGAGATTCGTGATGATCCAGAAGATGTCTCACGCCACCATTTTTGTAAATAATCAGGCTGAAGCTTTGGAGTTCTATCGCGACACGCTCGGTTTCAAAATTCATACTGATGCGATGATTGGCGATGACTTCCGCTTCCTCACGCTTTGCGCGCCGGAACAACCTGACTTCGAAATCATCCTGATGGAGCCGAAAGCAGGGATGTTAATGGACGAGGAAACTGCGAATCAGCTGCGATCAATTATGTCGAAGGGAGTGCTTGGCGCTGGGGCGTTTCACACAGATGACTGTCGTGCGACCTACGACGACTTGAAAGCGAAAGGCGTGCAATTTGTTTCAGAACCAGCCGAACGTCCTTACGGTATCGAAGCAGTGTTTCGCGACAACTCAGGCAACTGGTTCAGTCTCACGGAACCGAACGATGAGTACAAATGATTTTTGATCTTCGATTGCTAATTGCTGATTTGTCCAACTCAAGCTATTCAACCCAGAGCGGATAACTATCAGCGGACAATCGGCAGCCACAAATCGCAATAAGCAATCGGCAAATCAGCAGTTCTCATCATTGTCAATCCGCAATCCCAAACGCTACGATACCCGCGCTTTAATCTGACCGTCCTGTCGATTTCTTACAAAAGGAGAACTCTATGCACTTCAAAATTGCAGCACGAAGTCTGTTCTTTCTTGCCGTCATAACCGGGGCTACGTACGCCGTTGCACAAGACCAACCCAATATGGTCGCAGCGCGAGGCGACTTAAACATTGCCAAGCGCGAGTTGACTGTTGCGGAACAGAATAAAGGCGGACATCGAGCAAAAGCGATTGAATATGTCAATGCCGCCATCGCTGAAATCAACAAGGGCATTGCTTACGATCGTCGACACAATCACGCGCAAACCGTTATGTCGAACGAAACCTTTTCACTCGCGAATGTTCCAGATCAACCGCACATGCGTGCCGCACTTCAATCTCTGAAAGACGCCAAAGGCAAACTCGAAAACGCGACGGCCGACAAAGGCGGACATCGCGTCAAGGCGATCGAGTTTGTCGATAAGGCAATTGACGAAGTAAACAAAGGAATTGAAGTCGGCTCATAAGGCCTTGCCTCCAAAATTGACGCTCTCGCGATGTCGGTCGGTTTCTAGCCTGCGCAGCATGCGTAAGCATAAAGCCTGGGGCGCAAGCCCCAGGAACCTGTGGTACTCGAGAAGAGCTCGTGAAGCGAGCGAAAGATGCTCAATAACCAGCTGTCGCTCGTTCCACGAGCTTCATAGCGTTGCGCCGTTGCCGTGCCGACGCTACACATCGAACTCGCTGATGGCTCGAGACGAGAGCCTCTAACACGATAAACAAATTCAACGGAGTCCCCTATGCAAAATCTTCTTCGAACGTTTTTTCTATGTCTTTTCCTACTTGCACCTTTATTTCCAATTCAGGCACAGTCCTCTCTCGACGCACTGATCGATAAAGAGATCACCTCGCTCGTTTCAATCTACAAGACTCTCCACGCAGCTCCTGAGCTGTCACACAAGGAGGAGAAGACCTCCGCATTTATCGCAACAGAACTCCGCAAACTTGGTTTCACGGTTACTGAGCGTATTGGCAAATATGAGAGGACCGAATGGAGCGGCTACGGCGTTGTCGCAATCATGAAGAACGGAAATGGACCAACCGTTCTGGTTCGATCAGAACTGGATGCATTGCCCGTTGAAGAAAAGACTTCTCTGCCATACGCGAGCACAGTGAGAACCAAAAACGACGCGGGGATGGAAGTCGGCGTCATGCACGCGTGCGGACACGACATCCACATGACTTCATTACTTGGCACCGCACGAATGTTGGTCTCGCTAAAGGATCGGTGGCATGGCACCCTGATCCTGATTGGCCAACCCGCCGAGGAAACGATCGATGGCGCGCGTGCTGTTTTGCGCGATGGTTTGTATTCCAAATTCCCCAAGCCAGATTTTGCCATCGCATTGCACGACGCCGCTGATCTCGAAGCCGGTCGGGTTGGAGTTACTCCCGGTTTCGCACTCGCGAGTGCGACTGGAATTGATATCAAAGTGCGTGGTCTCGGCGGTCATGGTTCGCAACCACAAGCAACGAAAGATCCGATTGTCGTAGCATCCGAAATAGTGATCGCCTTGCAAACGATCGTGAGTCGTGAAAACTCTCCGTTCGATCCCGCTGTAGTCACCGTGGGATCTATTCACGGTGGCACTCGTTACAACATCATTCCAGACGAAGTTAATCTGCAACTCACCATTCGCACTTACAAAGAAGAAGTCCGTCAACACATCATCGCTTCAATAGAACGGATTTCGAAAGGAATAGCGTTGGCAGCCGGTATACCCAACGATCGCCTTCCAATTGTGAAGGTAAGCGAAACTGAAGTGACCTCGGCAACTTACAATGATCCACGGCTTACCGAACGTATAGCGAGTGCCTTTCGCACTGCACTCGGAGCTGAAAATGTAGTTAACGTTCCGCCTATAATGGCGAGCGAAGATTTTGGCTACTTGAGCCTGAATCAAAGGATCCCGTCGATGATTTTCTGGCTGGGAGCTGTGGATCCGGCTAAAGTAAAGGCGAGTAAAGACTCGGGAACACCGTTGCCCTCGCTACATTCGGCATTATTTGCGCCTTTGCCTGAACCGACGCTGCGAACCGGAGTCAAAGCAATGACAACCGCAGTGCTCGAGCTAATGAAGTAGAAAGAACATGCTCCACATCATCAACGGCGGCTCAACTGAACAAACTCTCAAACAAACGACTGTACCAGGTGAGCTGTTCTGTTTTCGTGACGCTCTCATTGAGGGACCTGCCCCTGCCGGTGCTGATGCAGAAACCTGGCGCCGTATACGCGCTGAACATCTCGCCGGCGACTACGGCGTTGGATTACAAGAGTGTCTGGACGGCCTAGATGAACAGGAACAGGTGCTTCGCTCATTTCCTGATCATGAAGAAGTAATTCTGTGGTTTGAGCACGATCTGTTCTGTCAATTGAATCTTATTTACCTGCTTAATTGGTTTAGCAGTGTCGAGCTGGGTCAAACACGTCTTAGTCTAATCAACATCGGCGAGTTTCCTGGACGCGAAAACTTTTACGGACTCGGAGAACTAGACGCAAACGAGCTAGCATCGCTTCTCCCTCAACGGCGCGAGGTTACAGGCGCCGAGTTGAAGACTGCCGCAAACGCATGGCACGCTTTTTCTTCACCCGATCCGAAAGCGATTGAGCACTACCTTGCGACGAACTCATCTGCCTGGCCGTTTTTGAAAACAGCACTAACCGCGCACCTCGAACGTTTTCCGTCCGTCGCAAACGGATTGGGACGAATTGAGAACCGTTGTCTGCAGTTGGTCGACAGTGGCGCTGAACGATTCACTGATCTGTTTTCAAAGTTTTGGCAATCGGAGTCCGTTTACGGCGTAGGCGATGCTCAGGTGTGGACTACTCTCAGCCAGTTGCGCGACGCCCGCACTCCTTTAATTACTTCGAATACAACTGCAAAACACTTAAGTCCCGAACTGGTGTCAGAAACGACCTTCACAATCACTGATGCAGGTCGCGCGGTATTACACAATGAAGCGGACTTTTTGTCGTACGACGATATTGATGTGTGGCTGGGAGGCGCACATTTAGAATCCGGAAAACAAATCTGGCGTTGGGACCCGAATACTAATCAGCTCATTAATTGAGGATTCAATCGATGACGAATATTCTCACGTCCGTTATTCAGACCCTCGATCAACAAATCCTCAACGATTCCAGTCTCACCGCCGATGTCTTCGAAAAACTGATTGCGCAACAACATGAACTCGGATTGTTACATGGTGACCGCCCAACGTGTCCTTTTCTGCGGCCACACCTGATAAGCCGTTCCAAATACGAAGAAATAAAATCGGCCGCAACCATTATTGCCCATGCGTTTGAAAAGCTGGTCGATGAAGCGCTGGTTAATCCCAAGATCATGGACCAACTCGACCTGACCTTCGCAGAAAAGGAGATGGCGCTAATTGATCCCGGCTACGCGCGCCTATGTGTTACGAGCCGACTCGATGCGTATCTGACCGAGAATGATTTCAAGTTTTTGGAGTACAACGCCGAAAGCCCCGCAGGTGTTGGCGATCAGATGCAGTTAGAGAAGGTGCTCTTTCCTTTACCGAGCACACGTCAATTTCTTTCAGAGTACAAGCACTGGCGCCCGAGGCCTCATGATCAGTTGCTTGCCGCCCTGGTTGCTGCGTACCGGGAGTGGGGCGGCACAGCGCAATCGCCACAGATCGCGATTGTCGATTGGCGCGGTGTAGATACTGCGTCCGAGTTTCGCGTGCTCCAGCAATACTTCGAAACTGAAGGACACCTCACAAGAATCGTCGATCCACACGACCTCGACTATGCTAGCGAAACATTAACTGCCGGTGATTTTCGAATCGACATACTTTACAAGCGCGTCGTTATCCATGAGTTTCTCAATGAGTTTGACCGCGACCACCCGTTAATTCGTGCGTATGCCGACGGCCGGGTCTGTATGGCAAACTCGTTTCGTTCAAAACTGGCGCACAAGAAATCCGGTTTCGCAATTCTCAGCGATCCAGCCTACTCCGCGATCTTTTCACCGCAGGAACTTGAGATCATTCGACGTCACATTCCATGGACTCGAAAGGTCAAACCTGGTCCAACGTCATTCGAAGACCAGGAGCACGAGCTCCTCCAGTTGATCAAGACTGAACGTGAGCGGTTTGTTCTGAAGCCAAACGATGACTACGGCGGCCACGGAGTTTTTCTTGGATGGGAACTTGATGTCGACCAGTGGGAAGATGCGATCTCAGCGGCAGTGGAACGACCCTACGTAGTACAGGAACGAGTAGCGGTCGACAAGATAACGATACCGATGTTTTCCGACAAAGTCCGCATTGAGGAGATGTTCGTTGACTTCAACCCATTCCTCTTCCAGAACCAAGTCGAGGGCGCGTTGATTCGTCTTTCAAATTCGTCGGTTTTGAATGTGACATCCGGCGGCGGACAAACAGCACTGGTTGTGTTGGAGGATTGACATCAAAGAAAAGCAGGAAGAGTTTATCATTTATCATTCGGGGATTCAGTTCGGAAGTGCAACGCTTAATACCACCAACGGCAGTTGGTGGATGCTTAAAGTGCTTTCTACAAGAGATCAAAAAAGAAGTTTACGCGCTCGCGAAAGCAACTTGAGTCTTACATTTCAAGATCGTTCGCGAGCGCGTAAACTTCTTTCGTAAGTTTGTTGTGGAAAAGACCTGAACCATCCACTCACTTCCGTGAGTGGTATTCCCTGTTGCACTTCGCAGTTGAATCCACCAATGATAAATAGTTCGTTCCAACCAACCACCACTACATAAAAGCTATCTCCTGCAGACAACCTACTCGGTATCCCCCGCTTCAAACGAATCACTCTTCCCGATCGTCCCGCACAAAAATTTTCGCCTGGAGGTCCCGATGAAACTGAGAATTTTCCTCCTATCAGTACTGCTCACCACACTTTTCCCCACAACTTTTGCAAAAGAGCCCGCTGCCTCCCTGACACGAAAGGCGGTTTCAGTTGATCCGGTTGAATCCACAACCGCCATTGCTGAACTTCGTTCACTTGGTCCGGCTGGCCTTGAATCGATGCGCCAACAGTTTGCCGAAGAAATCGAACGACGCATTGCGAATCCTACGATGTCAACCACGCCGGAATGGGATCGAATTAGCAGAGCTCTCGACCAGGTGGCCCAACAAAAGGATAGTTATCTTTCGGGTCTTTACTGGTACACCGACCTGAGGGAAGCGCAGGCCGCATCATCCCAATCTGGTAAACCGATTTTGTCTCTGCGCTTGCTTGGCAAGCTAACCGACGAGTTGAGTTGTGCCAACAGTCGTTTCTTCCGCACAGTGCTTTATTCAAACAAGGAAGTTTCACAAGTTCTCCGCGAACATTTCGTGCTCCACTGGCAAACTGTGCGTCCAGTACCACTGATAACGATTGATTTCGGCGACGGACGAAAGATCGAACGCACTATCACCGGCAATAGCATTCACTACTTTTTGGATTCTGAAGGTAATCCGCTTGATGGGTTTCCCGGTGTCTATGGACCACAAGCCTTCCTGAAAAATCTTGCTCAGGCGGAATCAGTTTTCAAGTTGCTGAACGGTAAGAATGAGATTGAACGACGAACAACACTCGCGAAGTATTATCGCGGCCGTATCAATGAAATCTCTCTTAGGTGGCTCAATGACACTACGAAGTTAGGAGGCAAGGTTCCGGAAGGCTTTCAAGTGGAACGAAATGAAAACGGTGAAGCGCTGAGCATTATGCCGCTGGCAGTTTCAAAAGCTGTGACTGAAGGATCTATGTTGCGCGCGATGGTTTCGGGCAGTGAAGCATTGGGAAGGATCACTGACCAAGCTGGTTGGACTTCGATCGCAGCGATGCACGCTTCAAGTGCCGCACTCGACGAATGGAGTGTCAGCCTTATGCGACGACAAAACAGCAATCTGGCTGAGGAATCGTTCAAAAGGCTGGTCGCTAACTTTGAAAAATCCGTTGCGCTCGACACTGTCAGAAACGAATACATGCTGCACACAAAGCTTTATGCATTCTTGGTCGCCGATCGAGGTCGCAGTGACGTCGACAAGCTAAACGAAAAGGTTTACGCCGAGTTGTTCTTAACTCCGCGCTCTGATCCATGGCTCGGACTCCTCGCACCTGAAACCTACACAGGTATCGCCAACGGTGGCGCGAAATAGTTGTAGGGGCGGCCCTCTGTGGCCGCCCGCTTAAAATAAAGTCCGACGCACTACTGCTACGCCAATCAGATGGGGCGGCCCTCTGTGGCCGCCCACTTAAAATAAAGTCCGACGCACTACTGCTACGCCAATCAGATGGGGCGGCCACGGAGTGCCGCCCCTACAGCTATCTGTCATTTTGCGCGATAATCCATGCGCTTTCTAGTAAGCCTTCCAAACCCAAGCTGAATCGAGACGAACTTCATGCTTCGCTACGCATTCGTAGTTCTGTTCATCACTGCAATTCCTGTCACACTTCAAAACATCACTCAACAAAAGGTGCGCAGTTATCGACGCACCAACGAGCAAAAGATTCTGAAAGAGTTCACGACACTGCTTGCCATCCCAAACATCGCCCGTGATACGGAAAACATCCGGCGCAACGCAGCATTCATCGTCGACATGATGGCGCAACGTGGTCTGAACCCACGGTTGCTCGAACCAAAGACACCGGGCGCACCACCAGCAGTGTATGGTGAATGGAAAGCTCCTGGTGCCACACGAACATTGATGCTCTACGCCCACTACGACGGCCAACCTACGGATCCGAAGCAGTGGACCGGCACCGAACCATGGCAACCGGTTTTTCGCTCGGCGCCAATCGAAGCTGGAGGTCAGATCCTGTCTGGCGTCTTAGACAAGGGCGACCTCAATCCCGAATGGCGCATCTACTCGCGTTCAGCTTCCGACGACAAGGCAGGAGTGATGGCGATTCTCACGGCTTTTGACGCTCTGAAGTCGAGTGGTGTCGCGTTCACATCGAACCTGAAATTCATTTTTGAAGGCGAAGAGGAAGCGGACTCTCCCCATCTCGGTGAGATCATTGACTTGAACAAACAGTTACTCGAAGCGGACGCATGGATTATTTGCGATGGTCCAGTTCACCAGTCAGGCGTGAAGCAGGTTGTCTTCGGTGCTCGCGGTGATGTGAATGTAGATCTGACAGTCTATGGTGCAAAGAGACCATTACATAGTGGCCATTACGGCAACTGGTCACCTAACCCGGCGATGATACTCGCGCATCTGTTGGCGTCGATGAAAGACGAAAATGGCCGCGTGACGATTGACGGTTGGTATGACGATGTAGAGCCACTCGGAGAACTCGAACGACAGGCGATTGCTGAATCACCGAAATACGATGAAGAACTCAAGAAGCAACTCGGCATTTCACGAACTGAAGGCAGTGGCCATTTGCTTATGGAACTAATCAATGCGCCATCTCTGAACATCAACGGTTTCAGCAGCGGCGACGTTGGTGCTCTCGCGCGCAACGTTATTCCAACAACCGCGACGGCAGTGCTTGATCTGCGCCTGGTGAAGGGAAACGATCACAAGCGTCAGGTGCAGAGATTGATCGAACACATTCGTAAACAGGGCTTCTTTGTTACCGACCACGATCCAAGCGATGGTGAGCGCGCCCAGCATGGATTGATCGCAAGAGTCAACGCGCGCGCCGGTGGCTATAACGCCGAGCGGACTCGAATGGATCTGCCAATAGCACAGGCCATTGTTAATGCGGTCCAATCGACGTCGGCGGACAAGATTGTGAAGATGCCAACGTTTGGAGGGAGTTTGCCGTTGTCAGTAATTTCGGATCGACTGCAAACCGTAACGATGACAGTGCCGATTGCGAACTACGACAACAACCAGCACGCAGAGAATGAAAACTTGAGGCTACAGAATCTTTGGGATGGGATTGAAACGTTTGCCGCGATTATGAGTGGCAAATTTTAGCTGGTTGAGTTGCTAGCCCGGCGTTTTAGTTATCAATCGTCGATTTATGATTTCATTTGAGACTTCGGCACGAGCGCAGTGGAAACTGCGGCTGTCCCAAATGAAAAGCGAAAATAAATAAGCTCGGGTCTTCGCGAAGGTCTCGCTTCTCAAAGACCCAAGAGCTCGAGCCTGTTACCAGGTGCAGTTGTAGGCCTTCAGCGATTGTTTTGCCTGGTCCAAGGTCTGTTTGCAAACCGTGGTCAGAGTCGCCTTTGTTTGTGGATTCGCTGCAAGGTCATGCCACGATTTGCGCCATGTGGCCAGGCTTGAGTTGAAGGCAGCCTGAGCCTGGGCGGGCACTTTGTCTTTGACACATGCCTCATATGAAGTGATGAAAGCATCGCATTCCGGCACGCCGATCTTTTCAGCACTCGCGGTTGTGGTCGCCTTTGATGCTGCCGGGGAAGCAGCCGGTGCAGATGTTGGGGCTGCCTCTCGGTTGGTGGATTCAGATTTCGAACAGCCGATGAGGAGCATGGCACACATCAACGCACCAATCAAAAAGATTGATTTTGACATCTTTTTTTCTCCTATTCAGACAATCATGTCTGGATTGGTCCAGAAGGATGATAAGGCGGACGCATCATACACGAATGTTAGAACTTTGTGTTTTGTACTTTGTGCTTTGTCGTTGTTGTTAGAGAACCGGGGGCGATAGCCACCGGATGCCAGGCTCAAGTAGAACTGCTCAGATTTACCAGGACATTGTCTAAGGCATCCCAGTCACTACTGCGCGTGTTACTCAGTTTAGGTCACGACGAAGCGACAAGGAATGGGTACAAATGTCAGGAATTGGTCTATTAAATGAGAAGCACCTCCACGCCTCTCTGAAACAGTGGTACGCACGGCCGGGAGATCGGTTTGAAGTGCCCGTTGACGGTTTCGTGATCGATATCGTTCGCGACGATTTGCTAATTGAAATTCAAACGCGAAATTTTTACGCGATCAAGTCGAAACTTACTCGGCTCGCACACTCACGGCGGGTAAGACTGATCTATCCAATAGTCCACGAGAAATGGATTGTCCGCTCGGCAACCAATCAACGTAATCGAGTCACTCGTCGAAAGTCACCTAAGCGAGGACGGTGGGAAGATCTCTTCTGGGAATTGGTGAGCATCCCCCGGCTGTTGTCGCATCGCAACTTTTCACTCGAAGTTTTGATGATAAGGGAAGAAGAGGTGAGGCGATACGCGGGTAAAAGACGATTACGCAGCAAAGGATGGGTTGTTGAGGGGCGTCGATTACTGGAAGTCTTGGACCGCAGATTGTTTAAGTCGCCGACAGACTGGCGACGGTTTCTACCGGAGGGACTTGAGTCGTTCACTACGAAAGAGTTAGCGACAGGCATGGATACTGGCAGGGAGTTAGCGCAGAAGATGGCATATTGTCTAAGACAAGGAATGGTGATCGAGTTGATAGGCAAGCAGGGACATGCCAACTTGTATCGGGTGGCTGCCCAACAAACGGTTACATGTGGCACCTCAGAACAAACAGCAAGTGGAACAGGTGTTTGTTTTTGACCGCGAGAGTTTCAATGCCGGAACCAGTGTCAACTACAGTTTGTATTGCGGGTGGTGGTCCAGCCGGGATGATGCTCGGCCTTCTCCTGGCGCGTGCTGGCATCAGCGTAGTTGTCCTTGAAAAGCACAGTGACTTCCTGCGCGATTTCCGTGGTGACACTATTCACCCGTCGACGCTGGAATTGATGTACGAGCTTGGAATATTGGAAAAGTTTCTCGAACGACCTCACCAGGAAATGAAGCAACTCGCCGGCCAGATTGGTGACGACCTGATTCCGCTCGCAGATTTTTCACATCTCTCAACGAAGTGTAAATTCATCGCGCTGATGCCGCAGTGGGATTTTCTGAACTTCCTTGCCGAACATGCGGCAAGTTATCCAACGTTCAACCTCCGGATGGATGCGGAGGTGACTGCACTCGTTCAAACAAATGGACGCATCAAAGGCGTGCTGGCGAATACTCCAGATGGTCCGCTTCCAGTCGACGCTCATTTGACGATCGGTGCTGACGGAAGACATTCCACAGTGCGTGCACTCTCTGGATTGAAGGTTGAGGCACTGGGCGCACCAATCGATGTCTTGTGGTTTCGCGTTTCCCGTAAACCAACAGACCCAAGTCAGGTACTCGGACGCTTCGCTGCCGGCAAAGTAATGGTAATGCTGAATCGAGATGATTACTGGCAATGCGGATTTGTGATCCCCAAAGGGGAGTTTGAGAACATCCAGCAGCGTGGTCTGGAGAAATTTCGTGAAGATGTTTTTGGTGTGGCTCAATTTCTCAAAGATCGGACCGCTGAGTTACAGGATTGGGGTCAGATAAAGTTGCTGACGGTTGCTGTTGATCGCTTACTGAAGTGGCATGGCGAAGGACTATTGTGCATTGGTGATGCTGCGCATGCGATGTCGCCCGTTGGTGGAGTAGGAATAAACCTTGCGATTCAAGACGCTGTTGCGACAGCGAATCTGCTTTACGAAAAGCTTTCGCGCGAGTCAGTAACAATGGAAGATCTCGAAAAGGTGCAAGCAAGAAGGCTGCTGCCAACCAAGCTGACACAATCGGTTCAGGTATTTATCCAAAAGCGAGTCTTGAAACCAGCACTACAGAACCAGCAGGTAAGATCGGCGCCGTGGTTTATGAAACTGTTTCGCTACTTTCCTCCGTTGCGCAGAATCCCAGCGTATCTTGTTGGAGTTGGTGTTCGCGCGGAACATGTTCGAACGCCGGATGCGAACCCGAACCGATGAGAATGATAAATCGTAAGTTGCCGCTGGATAGTTGTTGTTCTCGGATCGCTTCGTTAGGATAGGGGCCCCCTATTTCTCTTCCCTGAATTCAAAAACGGAGATTGTGGCCTATGAAAAAACTGGTAAGCGTTTTTACTCTGCTTCTTCTCTGCGCGGCTATTGCTCGTTCCCAAGACATGCCTGGACATCACCACATGACTTCGACGGCCGATACAGGTGAATTCGAAAATCAGGATTGGGCCAAACAACGACTCGCAAAATCGTCCAGGCATCAGGAATGGGTAAAGGTAAAAAACGGAAATCGAGAAGTTAGTAGTTTTATCGTTTATCCAGAAGTAAAAAACAAAGCGACTGCAGTCGTCGTGATCCACGAGATCTTCGGCATGAGCGAATGGGTGCAGAGCCTGACCGATCAACTTGCTGAAGCCGGCTACATCGCAATTGCACCCGATTTACTGTCAGGAATGGGACCAAATGGAGGTGGAACCAGTTCGCTCGGAGACGGTGTGGGCAAGGCGATTCGCGATTTACCACCGGATCAAATCACCGCCGACTTGAATGCTGTGGCCGATTACGTCTCGAAGCTCCCTGCAGCGAATGGCAAAGTGGTCGTCACTGGATATTGCTGGGGTGGCGGTCAATCTTTCCGTTTCGCAACAAACAGACCTTCCGTCAAAGCTGCATTCGTGTTTTATGGCCCAGCACCTGCCTCCGCTGATGGTACGGTCGATAAAACAGCGATCGCAAAGATCACCGCACCAGTCTATGGTTTTTACGCAGGCAATGATGCACGAATTGATGCCACGATACCAAAGACTATTGAAGCGATGAAGGAAGCGAACAAACCGTATGACCCTGTGACGTACGACGGCGCTGGTCATGGTTTCATGCGAGCGGGAGAGGCACCTGAACCAACAAAGCCCACAATGTCAGGTAACAAGGAAACTGACGATGCTGCAATGGCTAAGTATCAAAAAGATTTGGAAGCATTCAAGGGCAATAAGAAAGCACGTGACGAAGCCTGGGTAAGGTGGAAGAAGATCCTCGCGGGAATCTAGTTAACTGTTAGTAAAGGGGCACCG
>PSRF01000019.1 GCA_003175865.1 Blastocatellia bacterium | reverse complement strand
GTCGATGCCATCATCAATGGCACACGAGCACCTGTCGGCTCCCTTGATGGATTAAGATCAGTGGAATTGGTTGATGCAGTTTACGAATCCGTGCGAACTGGCAAGGAAATAAGGGTTTAGGGCGTCTTCGAGGTCTTCGCCGATGCCGCTTTGGTACGTCAGCCAAATCGTAAACAACGCGCGATAACTAATCGGCGTCGGATGTCGTGACTGCAAAAGGTCTCCCACATTCCTCACACTTTGACAGTTAATGTTATTATTCTCTCACCCCAACGCCCCCCAGAGCACCCCGACATTCAATCTCCCACAAACTCGCCGTGTCGCAGAGAGCTGTAAAAGAAAGTACGCCCGTAGCTTCGCCTCGGAACGTAGACTTTCAGTCAGATCTATACCGCGAGGTCTTCGCGCGCTCAAAAGAAGCGATCGCCATCATCAGCCCGGAAGGTTATTACCTCGAACAAAACGGTGCTCACTTCGTTTTGCTAGGGTACTCAGACGACGAACTTCAAGGCCAAACACCAGCGATTCATCTCGGCGACGAAACTTTCAAACAGATCGCCAACCAACTAATTGAGACCGGTGAATACTCGGGAGAAGTAATTAGTCGTACGAAGAATGGCGAGGAGAAGAATATAGAGCTCTCTGCTTTCGCAATGCGCAACGGCCTCGGTGAACCGATCTGTTACGTCGGTATCAAACGTGATGTGACAGCAAGGAAACTTTCCGAGGAAAAACTCAGGTACAACGAACTCCAGTTAACTGACTTCTTCGAGAATGCATCGATTGCGATGCACTGGGTCTCAGCCGATGGGACCATCCTTCGTGCAAATCGTGCAGAGTTAGACTTACTCGGTTACACACAACAGGAGTACGTGGGTCAAAACATTGCAAGCTTCCATGTTGATCCTGAAGCGATTCGCGACATGCTCTCTCGGCTTCGTGCCGGCGAAGTCCTAACAGATTACGAAGCACGACTCCGCTGTAAAGATGGATCCATCCGTTTCGTTAGAATCAGTTCAAGCGTCTATCGTGAAAACGGAAAATTCATCCACTCCCGTTCTTTCACCCAGGACTTCACCGATCGTCGCCGTACTGAACATCGACTCGCTCTGCAATACGCAATAACGAAGATCCTCTCGCGCTCTATGGATTTTGTAGAGGGTACTCACGAAATACTCGAAACGGTTTGTGAAAGCATCGGTTGGCAGATGGGCGTGCTCTGGGCGGTGGACCATCAGAACAAAGTTCTTCGATGTGTTGACGTCTGGCACCAACCTTCGCTACTAGTCGAGGAATTCGCAAGCGTTTCTCGTCAGAGAACATTTCAGCTCGGGCAGGGATTACCTGGTCGCATCTGGACCAGCGCTGAGCCAGCCTGGATACCGAACGTAACAACGGATGATAATTTTCCACGCGCCCAGTCTGCGAAACGTTCCGGACTTCGCAGCGCATTCGGGTTTCCTGTACTACTCGGAAGAGAAGTGTTAGGTGTGATTGAGTTTTTCAGTCAGGAAATTCGCGAACCCGATCAGGAATTATTGGACATGATTCAAAGCGTTGGCGAGCAGATCGGTCAATTCCAGGAGCGAATGCGAACTGAAGAAAAATTAGCTCAATTGCTTGTTCGTGAACGGAGTGCCCGCGCGGATTCCGACACGGCAAACCGGCTGAAAGACGAATTTCTCGCGACGCTTTCTCATGAACTGCGAACGCCACTGAATGCGGTCATCGGTTGGTCGCGTATTTTGAAGTCAGGTCGCTTGGATCCTGACAGCACGAAGCATGCGATCGATGTTGTGGAACGAAATGCCTGGGCCCAAAAACAGATCATCGAAGACATTCTCGATGTGTCTCGCGTGATCACGGGCAAACTTCAACTTAATCTCAGCCCAGTCGATTTAGTGTTTGTCACAAACGCCGCGCTCGATGCCGTCAGACCAGCCCTTGAAGCGAAAGACATCAAGGTTGAAACACATTATCAACGAGGAATGAAGATTGTGTCCGGAGACGCAGATCGTTTGCAGCAGGTTGTCTGGAACCTTCTTTCCAACGCTTCGAAGTTCACACCGCATGGCGGCAAAGTTAATGTTAACGTCTCGCAAAACGATGGTCATGCGCAAATACAGATAAGTGATAGCGGGCCAGGCGTAGCGTCCGATTTCTTGCCTCACGTGTTCGAACGTTTCAGACAGGCAGACGGATCTACAACGAGAACCCACGGCGGATTAGGGCTGGGCCTGGCGATTGTGCGTCACCTCGTCGAGTTACATGGTGGTGTGATCGGTGTTGCAAACGCCGAAAAAAGCGGAGCGATCTTCACCGTCAGTTTGCCGTTACCGACCGGTGAGTTACAACTTGAGCATCGGCCTGCAATCGTTGATCACAGCAACCTGCCCCCTAGTACGGAAGACCTACAGGATTTGCGCATATTGGTTGTAGAAGATGAGGCTGACGCCCTCGATTTAATCACGATGGAGTTAGCAGAGCACGGAGCGAAAGTACAGGGTGTCGCAAGCGCGGAAGAAGCACTTGAAGCTCTCAACTCGCAGAATTTTGATCTGATGATTAGCGATATTGGGATGGCTAAAACCGATGGATATAGTCTGATTCGTCAGTTGCGTTCGCGGCACGATTTACGCTCATCTCAAATACCTGCAATTGCTTTGACTGCCTATGCGCGTGCACAAGACCGGGTGCGCGCAATCGCAGCCGGCTACAACACGCACATAGCAAAACCAGTGGAGACGAGAGAGCTGGTGACGATCGCCAGGTACTTGACTGGCCGGTTGGATGAATCGGACGGGGTTTGAGATCTTTATTCTTAGATCTTAGATTACCCCCACGAAGTCTATCTTCTTCGTAGTCAGTTGTCAGTTGTCCGTGGCACGTTGTTATATTGGACGTGTAGGACTTGTACGACCCATCTCTATTGATCACGGACAACTGACAAATGACAATCACCCGCTGTGACTGGGCCAAGACTCCCCTATCAATCGAATACCACGACCGCGAATGGGGAGTGCCTCTTCACGACGACATCGGCCTGTTTGAGTTTCTAATTCTCGAGGGTGCGCAGGCAGGCTTGAGTTGGGAAACAATCCTGCGCAAACGTAACAACTATCGCGATGCGTTCGATCATTTTGATCCCGGAAAGATCGCCAGGTACAACAAACAAAGTGTCGAACGACTCTTAAAAAACGAAGGCATCATCCGTAATCGCCTCAAAGTCAATGCAGCTATCAGCAATGCCCTGGCCTTCCTCGAAGTTCAGCAAGAGTTTGGCAGTTTCGATAACTACGTTTGGAGTTTTGTCGGTGGCAAGCCGCTAAAACGAAAACGAGGACAGCCGGTGCCGGTAAAAACTGCGATCTCTGATCGACTCAGCAAAGATCTCTCAAAACGTGGTTTCAGATTTGTCGGCTCAACGATTTGCTACTCATTCATGCAAGCGGTCGGCATGGTCAATGATCACAACTTGAGCTGCTTCCGCTATTGTGAAGTTAATGTCCGATAAGCTTCAGCTTGTCGTTGCCGTTGTTAGCACTCAACAAATGAAGACCAGACATCGGAGTTGAGTGCTGACTACCTGTCGCTACGGCTCCGGATTCTCCAAATTCAGTTGAAAAAAACCTGTTGACTCCAGTTAGTGACGGCGCATAATGATCGCGGGGCTGTATCAGATCGAGATCAACGGAATCACGTTAGCTTAATCCTACCTGCAAAGGAGTCACCGTGACCGTCAGAATCGTCTTCATACTTCTGTTACTCATCACATTTACCTCATGCCAAACCTATTCGACCGGCTTACAGCAAAGTATGGCACGAGCCGACGATACAGTCGCCATAAGTGCATTGCGGACGATCGCCTTGGCTGAACGAACCTATAGTGTTAGCAATGGTGGTGACTACGCCACGCTGAAACAATTAACAGAAGGCGGGTTTCTCGATTCGAGATTTGCAGGAGACAAACCAGTCCGCGACTATGTTCTGCAATTAAAACTTACGACTAAAGATGAGGGCGGAGGCGAGGCATCTTACAGCTGTAACGCCGATCCCGACCAAATCGGTGATCGGGCCGGCCGTCATTTTTATATCGACTCAACTTCAAACTTGATCCATGTGAACGACACACAATCTGCTACCGCAGCAGACAGAATCGTGCAATAACTCCTCGCGAACAGTTTCAAATCCACCTCGCAATGTTCCCACACGATTGGCGATATCTGTCAGTCGACACCAAAGGAAAGCCCGATGAGAAAACTCACCTCCATTCTACTCAGCATTGTCATTAGTTTGTCTTCCCTCAGTACCGCCTTCGCGTGGGGACCTGACGGGCACAAGACAGTTGGTCAAATCGCGTCCCTTCGAATCAATCAGACAACACAACAGAAGATCGCAGCGATCTTGAAGTCAGGCGAGACCCTTGCGAGCATTTCAACCTGGGCTGACACGGTCAAAGATCGAATGGGCCAGAGCGACCCTGATAAAGACACAAGAGCGTTCCTTAAAGACAAAGTTCATAACGGCAATAACGCTAGTTGGCACTTTGATGATCTACCACTTGGCTGTAACCGCTACGACACTTGTAACGGATTCACAACGCTTACCGATGTGGTCCACATGATCAATGTCTGCATCACAACGCTGCAGGGTCAAAGCGTGCCCGGCCATCCACTAAGCAAGCGCAATGCGCTGCGACTGCTGGTCCATTTTGTTGGCGATCTGCATCAACCGATGCACGTCGCATCGGGTTACATCAATGAGCATGGACCCGGCAATACAATCTTAATTGTTAGCGATCCATCGCAGATCAATGATGGCATCAAGAAAGACGTGGGTGGCAATGTGCTTATTATCGATAAAACCACCGAAAAGAATCTTCATTCTTTCTGGGACGGAGATCTCGTTCACCTCATGATGGATTCGAGTAATACAAACACCATCGCAGCATTCGCCCAATTACTAAAAACAACGATTACGCCGCAGCCAGATTGGGATCCGCAAGGCCCAATCACCACCTGGGCAGCACAGTGGGCGACGGATTCATTACACCAGTCGCGCGATCACTCGTACAACTCGGTAGTGATTGTCAGGAAGTTCAAGTTGAAGAAAGGCAAGAACAAAGGAAAGTTTGCGTACGAAATCACGCGCGACGAGAACTATGATCAGACAAATACTCCTGTTGTCGGTACTCAGTTGGCAAAGGGTGGATATCGATTGGCAGCATTGCTCGACGAAATATTCAAATGATCACTTCTGAGTGCTGAGTCGTTCAGAGTCAAGCTTCAGCTTGTCCGTTCGCATTCTAAGGACTACGCTAGCTAGCACAAGCTAAAGCTTAAACTCTGAATTTACTCTGAACTTTTACTCAGAACTCAGTACTCAGCACTCAGTTCTGAAAAAGGGGAGCACTATGGAAAAGATCAATCTGCAAGACAAACTAACCCGCGTTCGTGATTATTGGGATCCACATATCGTCGGTGAACTTAATGGTCAGTATGTGAAACTCGTGAAGTTTAAGGGACCGTTTACCTGGCACCATCACGAAAACGAGGACGAGCTCTTCTTCGTGGTCCGCGGCCGATTCCGAATGGATTACCAGGACGACGAGTCAAATGAGAAGGCGGTCTGGATTGAAACTGGAGAGATGGTGATAGTCCCACGTATGGCCGAGCACCGACCATTTGCCGAAGAAGAGTGTCACGTGCTGCTTTTTGAACCAGCGACTACCTTGAATACTGGTTCCGTCGAAAACGAATTTACACGCCGCAATCTGTCGAGAATCTGACCCCCGAGGATTTCCATTTTCAATAATCCCTCTTTGTGCAACTATTGCCGCAGGAGGATTCTCTGTGCTCAAGAAACTATTCTGCGTGCATCTTCTTTTGATCTGCGCCGCGACAGCCGCAGCTCAAACTGCCGTTAACAATCTAGTCAATCTTCCCGAGGCAGACACGCTCATCTACGTCAGTCCGCAAAGAATTCTCAAGGACGCTGCACCTAAAGTCATGACGCCTGCGGATGTCAATAAGATGCGCGAACAATTCGCCGACATTAAGAAAGCTATTGGCATTGATCCTACGAGCGTTGACACACTCGTTCTGGCAGTTCGATTCCACAAACCGTCAGGCGATTTGAGTTTTGTCGCACCTGACGTAATGGCGGTACTGAGTGGCGATTTTAGTTCTGAGTCGCTACTCACTCTCGCGAGGCTGTATTTGCAAGACCGACTGCGTGACGAAAAATATGGGACCAAGTCGATCTCACTCGTGAAGATCGATCCGCTGATCGCTGCTGCGGAAAAGAATTCGATGCTTAAGCCTTACACCGAACTTGCCATTGCGCCGTTGAGCATCAATTCATTGGTGATTGGTAACGTGAGTTATGTGAAGGCAGCCCTGGATGCGGCCGATGGTACCAACCGGATCAATGTCGCTTCAGTGAATTCGTTGCTTCGCGATCCAAATGCACTGATCAGCGCGGCCGGCTCGCCGTTGGCGACGTTTGCAAAAAGCTTCGGTCTCAACGGCACCGAAACAACTACAAGGGATCCTCGTTGCGTGACTAGCTTTGGAAATTTTTATGCAGGCGTGACAATGGAAGGAAACAACTTCATTGTGCGAGGCGCGATGAATGCTGACAATCCTGACACCGCGAAGATCATCAACAGTCTTTTATCCGCAGTGATGGAGCAGGCGGTTGACTCTGTTCCTGATAAAGATTCTCAAGCGGTCTTAAAGACCCTGACGCTGGTGGCTAAAGAGAGTGAAGTTGTGTTACAAGCCAGCATACCCGAAAAGACTGTTGCCGAGTTTATTCGCAAGAAAAGTGAAAGCAGCACGAAACCGGCGACCACACAGCCAGCGAGGAAACCGGTCAGGAAGCGGCGTCGAAAATGACACAACCTCGTTTTCAATGGGCCAGTAACTACTAACTCAGGAGTAAGGCATAATGAAACTGTTTCTGATTCTTGCACTTTCTTTGATCGGTGCGTTCTTGATTGCGATCACGTCGGCTGCACAAAATTCAAATCGCACTCCAACAAGCACAAACCGTCAGAACACAAGGGAGATTCCGGCACCTACCACGGCAGCACCACCACAGGATTTTTCCAAGAACACATGGGAATTGCCGGAGGATGCCGACAAGACTCGCAATCCCGTGGCTTTCGCGCCGGAATCAATCGCTAAGGGTAAGGAGTTGTACTTTGCAAGGGACAAAGGTAACTGTGTGTTCTGTCATGGTGACACTGGCGCAGGGAATCAAGAAAATCTCCCACGTCTGCGAAGGAAACCAGCAGACATTTCAAACAAAGAGCGAATGACTTCGATGACGGATGGCGAGTTGTTTTGGAAGATCTCCAAAGGGATAACAGGAATTATGCCGGCGGGGGAGAAACGAATGACGGAAGAAGAACGCTGGCAGGTCGTTAATTACATCCGCACGTTAGCGAAGGACAAGGAGTAGGTGTATGCCACTGCCTTGTGCAGTGTTTTTCACGTTCGATGCTACAAAAGTCACTCAGTCAAAGATGCCGTCGGCTTCTCCGATGGAGTTTCGCGTTGTCGGCCATTAGTGATACCGCACTACATGACAAGCCCGTCGCATCCAGATAGATTGAATCTTGTAGCGACGAGCGTGAGGGACCACTGCTCAAGGCAATGGCATTCTTGTTTACTGCTAATAAATTAATCTTCAGCCAAATACCTCTCAGCATAATCAGCAATTTCTTTCAGCGATGATTCTGCGATCACACGGAATACCTTTTTTTCACAGCCCGCTGGTATCTGTGACGCCATCAGAGAGTCAGTAATCACAAACGCTGCGGAACGAATTCCCTTCTCCCAACCACGCACACGAGCATCGCGAAAACTTAACGCGTCGCCATCAAGACCAGCTGCGAGAAGCATCGTCCGGGCCGCCTTCAGGAATTCCGGCCAGCGCGACACAATCGCAACCAAGGCATCGGCAGGCGGCCTTGTCTGACCCGACATCCTTTCCATAACTGAAGCCGAATGAAGCACCAGAAGATCACCTTGTGACGCAAGTGTGTTACGCACCGATTCAGCATGACCAAACAAAACAAGTGGAACTGCGCCAGTTAGCACACTCACATCACTCAACTCGTCCGTGCTGATTCCACGTACTTTGACTCTTGTTGCGCAGCTAATCTCGGCGACCAGGATTGATCGCAGTTCGGGGTCAGGTTCAATCAGCACGAAATGGTCTGGCGGTTGAACAGAAAGGGCGCGCTGAATTGCTGTTTGAAGATCCGCTAGTGAATATCCCTGGGCACGTGTTGTTTTAAAAAATCGCGCGACCTGTTGGTCCAACTGCAATAGTCCATCATTATCATTTCGATCGCGAGCGCTGACGTAAACACCGCTACCTTTGCGAAATTCAACCCAGCCACGACGTGCAAGTTCACGATAAGCGGCACTGACTGTGTTGGCATGAATCTGATA
>PSRF01000350.1 GCA_003175865.1 Blastocatellia bacterium | reverse complement strand
GGCGACGCCGCGATGCCCGAAGCTTGACTGACATCCGAAAACTTTCCACCACCGTCGTTGTGGAACAAGAAACTAGATCGCGGTTTGAAGACGCGAGGGACGCAGTAGTAACGTTTACCGATGCGATTGTCACCACAGAAGATCTTGCCGTTGCTACTGTAATCCACGAAGCTGGAGACAAAGAGATCGAGCTTGCCGTCGTTGTCGTAGTCGAACCAGACTGCGCAGGTGGACCAGTTGGGGGCTCCGACACCAGCTTTATCAGTTACATCAGTGAAAGTGCCATCGCCGTTGTTGTGATACAAAAAATTGTGACCGTAGTTAGTGACGTATAAGTCCTGCCAGCCGTCACCATCAAAATCACCAGCGGCTGCGCCCATTCCGAAGCAACCCATTTTGCCGCAACCAACTCCAGCCTTGTCAGTTACATCAGTAAATGTCCCATCATGATTGTTGTGATAGAGCGCGTTCTTGATTGGAGTTTTCGGGTTGTAGAAATCGGAAGGTCCGCTGTTGACGAGATAAATATCCATCCAACCGTCGTTATCGTAGTCGAAGAATAATCCACCACCACCACAAGTCTCAGGTAGATGTCGAGCCTCTGAATGTCCGTTGTCATGCACCCATGTAATTCCCGACTGTGATGGTGGGACTTCGACGAATACCGGCCTGGCCGCTACTTGTGGGGCTTGGTTCTGCTTTGCTTCAGAACCAGGAGCGTAGTGCGCTGATCCGATGAGTGCCGCAGCAGCCAACAATAACCCGATTACAAGAAACGATCGCATCATACTTGGTCAATTAGGATACTTCTCATCAGGCTTCACTACGCGAATGTAGTGATCAGTAAATTTAAAGTGCGCTGTCTTCAATTCGATTTTCGGCATGTGACAAGAGACGCATTCCTTTGTCGCTACTGGACAACTTGGGGCACTGCCTTGAGCGGCGGGCTGGTCTTTGAGAGAGTGGCACTGGAAACATCGCGAGTCGTAGTATGCAGCATCTTCTCTCAACGGTTCATGCGGATTATGGCACGCCGTACATCTAATGTTTCGATCATCCGAGTAACACTTGCTATGAAAGATACGGTATGGCTGAAACCGTACGTTGTTCATCCCCACGCTTTGCAGCATCGAGAACTCCTCATTACCCCGATGACATGACGCACAAAACTGCTGGGTCTGCTCATCACCGCCGAGTCGTCCTGGATTGAAGACCGATTTATACCCAGGTTCACCGGCTTTGACCGCCGCGACATGTGGTCCACCGGGACCATGACAGCTCTCGCAACGAACACCATGAGCGAGCTTGTCCAGCTGGAGCTTTTGTCCCGTGGTCGCTCCATTTGAATGACACCCAAAACAACTAACCAGTTCACGTGCTCCCAGCTGACGGCCAAACGCCTGGTCCAGTGTTGCAGGAACTGTTCGAGGCGAACCAATCGTAAAATCAAGTGCCTTGATATGATCGTAGAAGCTTACGCGGCTTTCATAAAAGTTTCCGTTGTGCTGTAGAACATAGGTCTGGCCCATTCGGCCTTGACCAAGCGCATATTCTATCGGAACTGAAATCGTGTCTTTTCCATCAGTGACCGAGTAGAAACTCTGTTTGCCCTGGCGCTTTATTTCATATGAGTACGGACCGATTTGTAGCGTGAGTTTTGGATTCTCGGCCAGGACCTTCGACCCCGCGACTGGTTCCATTGCGAGTGCCATTCCGGTTCTCGCGAATTGTGCAAACGCCTTCTTGTGACATTCTTTGCAAGCCTGATCACCGATGAACTCCGTTCCTTCGGGAACTCGACGCGGGTTCCATTTCTGTGCAGCGCTCTGCGTCGTAACGACCGGCCGTCCATATGCAATGACAATTACCGCGAGAACACACAAGGCACTAACGCACAGGATTAGAGTGGAACCTTTGAGGCGCGGAGTCATTCGTTTGTTAAAGTTAATTCGTGCTTAGTCTGGATTTGGTTTTGGTGTATTGGTGGGAGCGATACCAGTTTGCGCCGCATCCCGCTCTTGGCTGTACTTTTCCTGTAGCTTCTTGAAAGTGTCGCGCTCACGATCAGCGTCTTGCTTGCGGCCGGCGCGTGTGTATGCTCGTGCGAGTGCAAAGTGCATCTCAGGACTGGAAGGCGCGATTCTAACGCCTTCTTCCAATTCCTTAATAGCTCGATCAATCTGGCCAAGCTCAAGTAGCACGCGACCCAGAACATTTCGCGCTGGATACATATTTGGTTGCAGTTGAACAGCGCGCTCAGCCAATGGTAGAGCATCGTTGTATTGGTCGCGCTTCAAATACTCAAACGCCATTTGAACCATCGCAGGCTGATGATCTGGCTTAAGTTCCAATGCGCGCTGCCATTCCTTCAAGGCTGCATCTGCATCCTGAGCTAACTGAAAGACACCGAATGAATAGTGAACGTTCGGATCATTCGGATACCTGGTCAACAGATTCTCGAATGCTTTCCTTGCCTCATCCGTACGCCGGGCCGCCATTGATGCGCCTGCCTGGCCGGCAAGGAATACTTCTTCGCTCTTTTCGGTTGGAATATCCTTTGACAGGACCGGCATCCGAAGAATTGTTAGACCAAACAGCTCGATAATTTTTGGACCACTATTACCAACCTTGAGAAACTCCCTCAAGATTTCGTACCCAATCTCAAACTGCTCGAACTTAATGTAGAGCATCGCTGTGTGATATCGCACAACGGACTCGAGCTCCTGATTACCATCGAAGCCAATCGAACGACCTCGCTGCAAAGCTGTAACTGCCCGTTCGTAATTACCAGCTTGAAACTCGCACAATCCAAGCATTCCCCATACTGGCCCGCGGTTTGGCTCGAGTTCAACCAAATTAACAAAAGCATCCCGTGCTTGGGCATATTGATCCTTTTCATAAAAGATCGCGCCCAGATACCACCAACCGTCGGGCCACTTCGGTCGAAGGTGCACAGCATTTGTGTACAACTCGATGGCCTGGTCCAACCGACCCGCATTTCGAGCTTCATCAGCAAGTTTCACAGTCTGATCGAAAGCAGCGTCCTGTTGCGTCGTCTGCGCGTTTGTAGTCGATCGCTTGGATCTCGGGGTTTGTGCCTGAATCGTCGCGCAGCCCACTACGAAAGCCGACACGAGCACTAATGAAACCCATGTGGTTTTAATTGAGGCAGTCAAGAAGTCTATCGCCTCTCCTTGAATTGGTAGTTCTCGAAATTATCAGGTGGTTTAGTTGGGGAGATCTGATCACTACTATTCTGCGCACCAGGTTGCTTGGCTTGTTGCTCATCAGTCAGTTTCTGTACTGCTTCTTTTTCGCGGTCACCATCCTGTTTTCGATTTAGGCGGTAATAGACAGACGCCAGCAGCACGCGAGCTTCCGAGAATGACGGGAACTCCTTTGCTACGCTTTCGAGAAGCGGCAATGCCTCTTTTGGTTTGCCAAGAGCAACGTAAACCGCAGCCATATGGTAGCGAGCGTACTGATCGCGAGGTCTCAGGCGAACCGCGCGAGTCAAATATTGAAGAGCCTCATCGAACTGCTTGTCCTGGCGGAGCAGCACGCCAGTGAAAAGGTTGGCCTCGAAATCATTTTGGTTTGCCGCCAACTCAGTCTGTAGAGCCTCCTTGGCTTTTACACCATCTCCCATCCGCATGAGCGCACGGCCGTACCATGCATGTAGCGTTGGAAGTTTTGGATCTAACTGAATCGCACGTTCAAACTCTCTTATCGCTCCATGTCCATCATCAGCCATAAGCAAGATCGATCCCATCAAAAGATGAGCCTGAGCGGAATCTGCATCGCGGAACACCTTGTCGATTATTACTTGACTACGCTCCACTTGACCGTCACCAATTAGGGCGCTGCCCAACAAAAAGGCAACTGTCTGGTTATTCGGGTCTGCGTCCGCGAGCGGAGTTAACGACTCGATGACTTTCTTGTAGTTTCCTAATCGAACGTTACAGTCAGCAAGGAGCAACACAGCGTTGCTACGTTGTGGCAGATCCGAAGGTGCTCCGGCGAGAAACTTAGTCAGTTCATCCGCTGCTTCAACGAAGAACGCACCTTTGTAATAAGCAAGTGCGAGGTTGAACCGAATCGTCTCATTTCGATTGTCGATTCTTAGCGCCTGTTGGTACTGAGAAATCGCGTCTTCATAGCGGCCGAGTCGCGAGTATGCGGCGCCTAGATTCGACCGCACATCAGCTCTTTCAGGGTGCTTGGCGAGGATCGCCTCGTAGCCACGGATTGCGCCTTCGATGTCGCCCGATTGGTGTAGCTGCGTCGCTCGAGTAAATGCGTCGTCAACCGCATCGGCACCACTTTGCGCAACTGCCACAACCGCTAATGCGCATATTGTACAGGCAAGAACGAGTGCTGCGTGCAACCATGTTTTTCTTAACATCTAAGACTTCCAAGCGACGAAACAACGGTATGAAAAGTATACCTTACCACTCTGTTTGATTTCCAAAAACGCTACTGCGGTGAGTTGCGCTTTACCTAAGGCGCAACAATGAATTTCGTAGAGCGGCTGACACTGTTGGTGCCATCACTAACGGTCACCTTGAGTTCGTACCCTCCGGATTGAAACTTATCAAGCGGGAACGAACTAGCGTACTTAATTTGACCCAGCTCATCCGCTGCGGGGAGTTGACCAGACGTCTTCGCCAGAGACCGATTATTTTGCAGAATCTCCAAGGTCAGTTGCAGGTTGGCCGCCACACCTTTTGCGGGCCATGCAGTGAAGAAGTATGCCAGTTGTTTGTTTTGTGATTTGAGAATCGGCTCACCCAGGTTTGGATAAACCAACAGTTCACCAAAACGAAACGGCTGATCACGTTTCTGTTCCTCTGCTGTTAACCGGTCTGCACGTCTCAAAATGGCAACACTACTGAGCCTGGGTTTGGTGTCATCTAAGCCGGGAATTTCGACTGCCGAATTGCGGACGCTCACCTTTTCCGTTGATCCATCGTAAGCGATCATTTCCACGGTATAAGTGCCCGGGGAGAGTTGTGCTTCACGGTAAAAGAGCACGTCTCCTTTCTTAGCCGTGTCAAGCTGATCAAGTGGACCACTAAGTGGATAATGTTGGCTCAACTTCTGTACTACCTGGTTTTTCTGATCCCTGACTAACACAACGATTGAAAAGTTTGTGCTGTAAGTCTTGTTATCGCTGCTTGGTGAGAACACGAATGCGGAGAGCGGTGCCTCTGCAAGTATTAGTGATAGGCCAGGGCGGCTCGGAGCTGGAAAACTTACAGCCGAACCCATAAATAAAAAAGGATTCGACTTTGCGTTGGCATTTCTAGCCGCTGCGATGGCCGGCGCTTCAAAATCGAGGACTGGAAATTGTCCGACAGACTCAACGGCGTAGTAACCCTTGCGCGTCTGAACCTCTAGACTTGGACGACTCAACTTAACGTTGATCTGACGAAAGCGTCCGTTGTAGTCCTCATTTTTAGGGACGTAGGTAATCATGTAATAGCCGTGCATGTCATCATTGATGCGACGCAATCCCATTGCGAGATCGTTGGTGTCGTGAATCAGGAAGCCGCCCGTCTGATCAGCTAGTGAACCGAGACCGCTCCTGGGATCAAAACGCAATAGCTCTTCGTTTCTCTCCAGTGCCTTCATGTAAGGTCCATTGGAAACACGGTCGGTGCCGCGGCTCTGTTGTCCCATGCGTTGCGCCGCAAGTGAGTTGAGTTCCTTGGCCGACTCCGCTGCTCCGCTCTCAGTGCGAAGACCCGCAGAATCGATTGCGTAAATGCTGACATTCGCGCGATTGGCGGCGCTGATCACCGCAGGAAACTTCGCCTGCACTGAGGTCGGCATTTTCAAACCTTCTGAGAAGAAGATGATGGTCTTTCGTCCTGGTAGATTGCGCATTGGGTTTATGACAGCGAGAAGTCCATTGATGGTCGCAAACCCCTGCTGGTCCCGTTCCAACGCTTCAAACTGAGTATTGATGTTTTGCTCCATCTGAAGGAGGGCTTGTTCCTGAGCCGCCGCTCCTGCAGCCTGGCCTGCCGCTGAAGCACCTCCGCTATCACGACCACCTCCGGCGCTTGAGGCGGCTGCGCCTGAAGAGTCGATTTGTTGATCCAGTACCTGGCTTCGATCGGCGATATCACGTGATCGCTGCGCGCTTGATACGTAGCTTGATCCAGTCGCACTGGTCGCGTTATCGATTGCAACCTTTACCAACTCTGTGTTGTCCGTGAATGATTGAAGAGTAATCAACGACTGATCGATCCTGAATACGCCCGTGAAGTCACCACTAGCCATGCCTTCCTGTGCGTAGGCGACTCCCGCTTTCTTCGCCAAAGATCTCGCCTCCGCTGAGAGCCGATCGAACACCAGTGCGGTAATTCCCGGGGTCGTACGATTCGACACCGTCGATGTCGTTGTTGTTGTAGGCTGCGGGTTGCTCTCTTTTTTTTCCGCGTTGTTAGGCGAGGCTACTTCAGGTGTGCCCTCGCGATTGACGAAGCGAAACGACTGAATTTTCTGACTGACACCATCTTCCAGCACGTCAAAATCCGTGGCAGCCAGATCTCGGACTGGACGTCCCTTTTTGTCCTTTACCACTATGTCGAGTCTGACTTCATTCGTTCGGAAACGAACAACTTCATCAGGGTCCTGTGCCGTTTGTGCGCCAATGCGATTGATTAAAGAAACGCTCAACGCAATAGCCACAAGCAGGCTCACGAGTTCTTTCATTTACTTCGTTCTCCTTGATCTCAACAGCTGGTAATAACGTCAGTTCCGGGATTGCTGATTAAGTTTCTTCTCAAGTTCTTTTGCATCATTCGCATACTCACCCTTCGGTGCTTCATCAAGGTATGCCCGCACTGCTCGCGACGCGTCCGCAATGTCTCCCCTACTTAAATAGATACGAGCCAGGTGATATTGCGCCGCAATGCACTCGGTGCCGCCCATCACTAGAGCTTTGGTCAATTCACGTTCAGCTGATAGCAGGTCGCCCGATTCCAGCAAAGCAACACCAAGCCACAAACGTGCCACTGGGCGTGTGCTGTCGATAACGATTGCCTGGTTTAACTGAGAGATCGCATCCAAATAATCCTTTCGCTCAATTCGAACAAGTCCCATATTGAATTTCGCGTTGAAATTTTTTGGATCCTTGTCAAGCACCAGTTGAAAACTTTTCTCCGCCTCGTCAATCCGCTTGAGTTTCAGAAATTGTGCACCGAGATCATTACGGGCAGCGAGATACTCTGGATAAATTGTGACAGCCTGTTGAAAATGGGTCGCGGCGGCGGTCACATCGCTTTTGGCAACAAACTTCAATCCAAGCTGATATTCCTTGCGGGCCGCATCTGGAACCGCTTGTCGTAACTCCGCAACTGAAACAACTCTGGAAGTGTTGTAGACGTAAGCCAGTTTCTTGTCTCGCAACTGGAGATTCACTTCTGAGGTTATGCCGCGCCCCAACGCAATCTTTACCTCCACCGGTTCAAACTCTGGAACATCAGCTTGCAAGTAATACACGCCCTCGCTCAGGTTATCGAACCGAAACTCGCCATGTTTACTACTGTAGCGCGTAGAGATAATCACCTGAGTATTCCTGAGAGTGATTTTTGCAAACCGCTCTGCTGCAAAACCCGAGGGCAGCGATACTCTTCCTTCAATCACAGCATTGTTCGTATCTGCTGTCTTATATTTAGAATCAATTTCTATGTTCTCCTGTGCACGTGACACTCCGCAGATTGCCAGGGAAAGTGCTAATCCGATCGAAAATTGAGTGATCGTTTTCATGCGTGCCTCCGTGCCATCTTAAACGCCAGTCGATTCAACTGCGCTAACGAGTATGGAAACTTCGATTCTGAGTGAAGGCAAATGCCTGCTACATCAGAGCCTAAAACCTATGGAGGAGTTGCTTGCGATCTTACTTTCGCATTCCCTTCAATTCAACTGTGGGATGGCCTGTCCTGCGTTCCAGGATGGATGGATTCCAAAACCGTCAATCAACTGGCGTCGCGGTCGCGACAAAATGGAGTCGGCGCGAGAGGCGAGTAGTCGCCGCCCGCGCCGATGAATGGTTCAACTCTAGGCGTATATGCTTAGAAGTAGAACTTTAACGCGAATTCCACTATTCGGCGACCGTGCTTGTTCACGATCTTACCGAAGTTATTGATTGTGCCTTGATCGTAATGGAAACCGCCGGTTGGATCGCAGATATTGTTAACTGTTCCACCATTACCGTTCGGCACATTATCCTTGCGAACGTTACAAACCGTGTTCAGCGTCAGGTAGATATCACTCGCACCGAAGCCGCCCGCTGTGGTTATCTGACTCGGGTAGGCCTGGTTGAAGATATTGAAGAACCCGGTTCTGAACTGGAGTTTCTTCGATTCACTGAAGTTGAAGTTCTTGAAGAATGAAACGTCGAAGTTGCTCCGGCTCGGTGTCCTTAGATAGAACGGAGGTTGATTTGGTCCACTGTTGGGGAACG